>ONSE01000151.1 GCA_900320415.1 uncultured Eubacteriales bacterium | reverse complement strand
TTGATGTGGCTCTCCTCAAGGATATCAAGGAAGTCAGACGCGCGCGTCTTGACGCTTACGCTGCGGCTCGTCCCTCGGCTGAGTATCACGACAAGAAGGCGGAAGGCTCCAACGTCTGGGATATTCCCTGCGATGTAGCGCTTCCCTGCGCGACACAGAACGAGCTGGGACTCGACGCGGCAAAGAAGCTGGTTGAAAACGGTGTATTGGCCGTAGCGGAGGGCGCGAATATGCCCACAACGCTCGAGGCTACCGAATATTTCCAGAAGAACGGCGTGCTCTTTGCTCCCGGCAAGGCGGCAAACGCGGGCGGCGTAGCCTGCTCCGCTCTGGAAATGAGCCAGAATTCCCAAAGACTCGCTTGGAGCTTTGAAAAGGTGGACACCACCCTCGAGGAAATCATGGTCAACATCTTCCGCAACATCGACGCTGCCGCCAGGAAGTACGGCTTTGAGGGCAACTATGTTGTCGGCGCGAATATTGCGGGCTTTGAAAAGGTTGCCGACGCAATGCTCGCTCAGGGCGTCGTCTGATTCATCTGAAAGACAAATGAACAAGCGCACTCTCCCTTTTGCCTGAAGAGAGAGTGCGTTTTTTAGCCATTGGAGGAAAAAGTATGAAAACAACAATTGACCTTTCCCTGATCGACGGCGTTCTGGAAAAATACGCGCCCGTCAAGGGGAGCCTGATTACGATTTTACAGCACACACAGGACATTTACGGCTATCTTCCCAAGGAGGCGATTGAGCTGATCGCGGAAAAAACGGGGATTGCGACCTCGGAAATCATGGGCGTCGGTACATTTTATACACAGTTCCGCTTCGCGCCTGTGGGCAAATACCTGATCATGCTCTGCCAGGGTACCGCCTGCCACGTCAACTCCTCGGAGCTGATTTTGCAGACCATCAAGGACGAGTTGGGCATTGAGGACGGTCAGACGACTGCGGACGGGCTGTTTTCGCTTAAATGCGTTGCCTGTCTGGGCTGCTGCTCGCTCTCTCCCGTGATGATGATCAACGAGGACACCTACGGCAGCCTGACGCCCGACAAGACTAAGAAAATACTGAAGGAGTTAAGGGAGGCGGCACAATGAGAATCGTTATCGGTCAGGGCTCCTGCGGTATCGCCGCGGGCGCCGAAAAAGTCAGAAAAGCGCTTTTGAATACAAGTATCGCGTCCGATATTTCCATTACGGGCTGTATCGGTATGTGTTATCTCGAGCCGATCGTCGATATTTACGACGACAACGGCAGCCTGACAAGACTGGTAAAGGTCAGCGAAAACGACGCGGAGGCAATCGCCTCGTATGTCAATACAGGCGACAAGAGCTTTGTCGAAAAGCTGGAGGTATCTCCCGAGGACAGCGAGTTTCTGTCCAAGCAGACGCGTATCGCGCTGCGCAACTGCGGCGTGATCGACCCGGAGAACATCGACGCCTACACTGCCGCGGAGGGCTACACCGCCCTGAAGAAAGCGCTTACCGAAATGACGCCCGAGGAGGTCATCGGCGTTATCAAAGTGTCCGGCCTTGCGGGACGCGGCGGCGCCGGTTTCCCGACATGGTTCAAGTGGAACGCCGCGCGTCAGAGTCAGGGCGAGGAAAAATACCTGATCTGTAACGCCGACGAGGGCGACCCGGGCGCGTTCATGGACAGAGCGGTCATCGAGTCCGATCCGCATAATCTGATTGAGGGAATGCTCATCGGCGCCTACGCCATCGGCGCAAAGCACGCGGTGGTATATGTCAGAGCGGAGTATCCGCTGGCGATCAAGAGACTGAAAAACGCCATCCGTCAGGCAACGGAAAAAGGCATTATCGGAGAAAAAATCTTCGGCACGGACTTTTCCTGTGATTTCACGATCAAGGCAGGCGCGGGCGCGTTCGTCTGCGGCGAGGAGACCGCGCTGATCGAGAGCCTGGAGGGTCACAGAGGTATGCCGCGCCTCAAGCCTCCCTTCCCTGCTCAGTCGGGCTTCTGGAGAAAGCCGTCCAACATCAATAATGTGGAAACCTTCGCGAACGTCGCATGGATCATCAATAACGGCGGCGAGGCGTTCGCCGCGATGGGCACCGAAGGCTCCAAGGGTACCAAGGTGTTCGCCGTCACCGGCAAGGTCAAGCGTTCCGGCCTTGTGGAAATCCCCATGGGCAAGACGCTGCGCGACGTCATTTTCGATATCGGCGGCGGTATGAAGAGCGGCAGACCCTTCAAGGCGGTACAGATGGGAGGTCCCTCGGGCGGCTGTATTCCCTCTGATTTGATTGACACGGTCATTGATTACAAAACCCTCGGCGCGACAGGCGCTATCATGGGCTCGGGCGGTATGGTCGTCATGGACGAGAGCACCTGCATGGTCGGCATGGCGAAGTTCTTCCT
>ONSE01000100.1 GCA_900320415.1 uncultured Eubacteriales bacterium | reverse complement strand
TGCCCCATCGAATATCGCCGATGCCTTTGAGTACTGTGTTTTTGTTGTCGCCCGTGTAATAGGATACTCCGAAAATCGCAGTAAACGAAAAGGCAAGTATCAGCAAAGCTACAATGAAGAACACCGGCTTTGGAACTCTTTTCATGCCTTTGAACCTCCGTATAATAATTGTGTCCGCAAGAAAAGCAACTCTGTTACGAGCGCAGACTTACAGACGTAACAGAGTCATTATAAGATTTTTTTGTCAAATTGTCAATGGAATTGCAATTATTTGATAAAAAATATTTATCTTTATGAGAAATGCACAAGGTTATCCCTCAAAAATCTACAGATAAGACAGATTATTTTTCTCGTGTGAAAAATAAAGCCTGACAGCAGGTACTGTCAGGCTAAAATCAGCTGAATTTTGCGGTGCAGCACCTTATTTCCCGAGAATCTTCTCGCAGGCAGCAAGCTTCACGCAGATGCAGAATACCTTCATCGCAGCCTCCAGCTCGTCGTTGGGCGGGAAGGACGGAGCAATGCGAATGTTGCTGTCTCTGGGGTCCTTGCCCAGCGGATAGGTCGCGCCCGCACCCGTGAGCACTACTCCCGCCTCCTTGCACAGCGCCACGACTCTCTTGGCGGTGCCGCCGAGAACGTCAATGCTGACAAAATAGCCGCCGTTGGGCTTCGTCCAGTTCGCGGTAGCGGTCGGCGCGATCTCTCTGTCGAGAGCGTTGAGCACGATCTCAAACTTGGGCTGCAGAACCGCCTTGTGCTTCTTCATGTGCTCCAGCACACCCTGATAGCTGCCGAAATACTTTACATGGCGTAGCATATTGAGCTTATCGTAGCTGATGACCTCGTAATTGTAGCGCTCGGTAAACACCTTCATGTTGTTCGGGGACGCCGCCATCGCCGCGACTCCCGCTCCGGGGAAGGTGATCTTTGAGGTGGAACAGAACAGGATCGGCAAATCCTCGTTGCCTGTCTTTTTACATTCCTCCACAATATTGAGAAGCTCATCAGGGGTATCCGTTACATCATGGATCACATAGGCGTTATCCCACATGATACGGAAATCCTTTGCCGCGGGCTTCAGAGCGGCAAGACGGCGAACCGTTTCATCGCTGTAGGTGATACCCTGGGGATTGGAATACTTGGGTACGCACCAGATGCCCTTGATGCTTTCGTCATCCGCGACAAGCTTTTCAATGATGTCCATATCGGGTCCGTTTTCCGTCATCGGAACGGGGATCATCTCAAAGCCGTAGTACTGCGTGATGCCGAAATGTCTGTCATATCCGGGTACGGGACAGAGGAACTTTCTGTCGGGAACCTCATACCAGGGCTTGCAGCCCTCTGCAACCGGCTTCGTCATCATGCAGGAAATGGTGTCAAACATCATGTTCAGGCTGGAGCTGCCTCCCACCATCACGCTGTCGCTGTCTACCCCGAGAATCTCAGCAAACAGCTCACGGCACTCCTCAATTCCCTTGAGAATTCCGTAGTTGCGGCAATCCATGCCGTCTGCTCCCACAAACTCGGAACCGCTGTTAATGACATCCAGCATCTCAAGCGACAAATCGAGCTGCGCCTTTCCGGGCTTTCCTCTCGCCATATTCAAGGAAAGTCCCTTGCCTTTTTCCTCCTCATACTGCTTTTTCAAGCTCGCGTACTCCTGCTCAAGCTCCTGAGCGCTGCACTTCAAATACTCCATCACTCATTCTCCTTACCATACAATATGCTGTATTCTTGATGCATTTACCTTGATAATTGTAATACATTGACGCACAAAATGCAAGTCTTTTTTCATAATCCTGCATTTTTGTAAATTTTATGGCAAAAAACAGACTCACCTTGCCGTCGCTTGGTGAGTCTGTTGAAATTCCAATATATAGTTTATGCACAGAGATAAGGCCTGCGATTAATAATACTGGTAGTAATAATAGTAGTAGTTCTTGCCGTACCTGCCGTACTTGCCGTATTTGCCGTACTTCTTTGACCGCGCCTCGCAGCCTACCTTGATAAAGCCCAGCACCTTCGCGTCGGCAATCTTCATGCTCTCCAGAAATTTCTGAATGTCGCCGTGTGTCGTAGAGCGTTCGCGAAGTACAACAACATATCCCGCAATCAAATCCTTCAGCATCAGGGCGTCCGATACGACACCGATAGGCGGGGTATCAAATATCAGGTAATCATAATCGTCACGGACGCTCTCCACCAGCTTTTCAAAGCGGGGCGAGCAAATCAGCTCCGAGGGGTTCGGAGGGATCGTACCAGAGGTGAGAACGTCCAGATGAGGGAGCACCTCTCTGTGGACGACATCCTCAAACTCCGCCATTTTACCGATGACATTGGAAAGGCCGATCTGGTTATCCAGCTTGAACAGGTTATGAACATTCGGTCTTCTGAGGTCGCAGTCCAGAAGCAGCACCTTGCGTTCCATCTTGGAGAAGGATATCGCAAGGTTGGAGGAAACGGTACTTTTTCCTTCACCCTTTGAGTGGCTCGTCACCGCGAACGCCTTCTGATCCTCCGCAGAGAGAGAGAACATAATATTGGAACGGGCACTCTTATACGCCTCAACAATGGCAAATTTACTGTTGTCGGATATGGTAGAGGCGACATCCTCTGACTTTTTCGTCTTACCCTTATTCTTCTTTTCGTCCTGTGTATCTGTTCTTCTGAGCTTAATTTTCATGCCTGTCACCTGCTTCCGTTATCAAAATCGGGAATCTCCGCAAATACGGGGATCTTGTAAATTTCCGAAATATCCTCGTCTGATTTGATGGTAGTATCGATCAGTTCAAGGAGGATGGAAATCAAACACGCGAGCACAAAACCGGCAGCCAAGCCGATCAGCGTATTCTGTGTTTTGTTCGGCGAATAAGGCGCGCCGGGCGTCTTTGCCGTACGGATAACACCCATCTGACCGTACATGAAGTTCTCATGGAACACCTCATCACACATCTCCGCGACCTGGTTGGC
>ONSE01000149.1 GCA_900320415.1 uncultured Eubacteriales bacterium | reverse complement strand
TGATGAACGCCTATCGCGGAAACGAAAGATAACCGCCAAACCGAAGCCTTAGGCCGCGATTTAAAATATAGGCCGCGATTTAAAAAACTTTACTTTTTGGGGAGGGTATGGTATGATAGGAGTGTATGGTGAAGGCGTGCGGCTGCGCGCGTTTTCTGCCGACATTTTGTGTTTTTTCTGTGAAGAGAATGAAAAGAAAACGAAAAGAATAATGATTTGCCCCAAAGGGATTGACAAAACTTTAACAAGTGTGTTAAAATATTATCAATCTCATGGAGCCATCAAAGAAAGGATCCATGAAAATGAATATGAAAAGAATTCTCTGCGCATTACTTGCCTGCACTATCGGCGTTGTGTCCGCTTCCGCACTCGCGGGCTGCGGCTGCAGCAACAATAAGGGAAAGAACCAGGAAAGCAAATCGGGCTATGAGGTCGTCGCGACACAGCCTGACCTCAAGGACGATACCTTCGGCTTCTATATTCTCAACGACACCGATCTGATGATCACGAAGTACTACGGCTCCCTGTCCGACGTCGTGATTCCCGATACCTATAAGAACTACACGGTTACCACCATCGGCCACAGCGTGTTTGACAACGACGGCATCAAGACCGTTGTCGTTCCCGACACCGTCACCGATATCCAGGACTACGCGTTCGCGAGCAACAAGAACATGACCAGCATCAAGCTGCCCGCCAATCTTGAGCACCTCGGCACCAACGCTTTCTTCTACTGCATGAGCCTCGAGACCGTTGAGCTGCCCGCGACCCTCAAGACAATCGAGCCGTTCGCGTTCAGCGCGTCGGGTCTGAAAACCATCGTGATCCCCGAGAGCGAGACCCTGACCGAGCTGCCCGAGTTCATGTTCCATCAGTGCCCGAACCTGCAGGAGGTAACCATTCCCGCGACGGTGACAAGCATCGCCAAGAACGCCTTCAACGAGTGCCCCGAGAACCTTGTTCTCAAGGTGACGGAGGGCTCCTATGCCGAGACGTTCGCGCAGGAGCACAACATCAGCTACGAGACCGTCGGCTGATTCTCTGACCGACGGCAGGAATACCAATGAAGAGGTGGACTATATGAGTACAAAAGAATATCCCATCGTGGAAAGCGTGGAATCCTTTGAGGCTGCCCTCGCCAGAGTCAAGGCGGCGCAGAAGAAGTTTTCCACCTACACGCAGGAACAGGTAGACGCGATATTCCTCGCGGCTGCCACCGCCGCCAACCGCGCGAGACTGCCGCTCGCCAAGATGGCGGTTGAGGAAACAGGCATGGGCGTCGCCGAGGACAAGGTCATCAAGAACCACTTTGCCTCGGAGTATATCTACAACGCCTACAGAGACGTCAAGACCTGCGGCGTGATTGAGGAGGACAAGGTTTACGGCGTGCAGAGGATCGCCGAGCCCATCGGCGTGATCGGCGCGGTCATTCCGACCACCAACCCCACCTCTACCGCGATCTTCAAGGCGCTTGTCTGCCTCAAGACCAGAAACGGAATCATCATCAGCCCCCACCCCCGCGCCAAGAAGAGCACCATCGAGGCGGCGAGGATCGTTCTGGAGGCTGCCGTCAAGGCGGGCGCTCCCGAGGACATCATCGCGTGGATCGACGTTCCCTCCCTTGAGCTGACAAATATGCTCATGCAGGAGTCCGACTGCATTCTCGCGACAGGCGGCCCCGGCATGGTCAAGGCGGCGTATTCGAGCGGCAAGCCCGCTCTGGGCGTCGGCGCGGGCAACACTCCCGCGATCATCGACGAAACCGCCGACATTCTGCTCGCGGTCAACTCGATCATTCACTCCAAGACCTTTGACAACGGCATGATCTGCGCCTCCGAGCAGAGCGTGATCGTCCTCAAGCCCGTCTATGACGCGGTCAGAGAGGAATTTGAGAAGCGCGGCTGCTACTTCCTCACCGACGAGGAGACCGAGAAGGTGCGCAAAACCATCATCATCAACGGCGCGCTCAACGCGCGGATCGTCGGACAGAAGCCCGTCACCATCGCCAAGCTCGCGGGCGTCGAGGTTCCCGAGAGCACCAAGATCCTGATCGGAGAGGTAGAGTCCGTCGACATCAGCGAGGAATTCGCGCACGAGAAGCTCAGCCCCGTTCTCGCGATGTACAAGGCGGAGAGCTTTGACGACGCGGTCGCCAAGGCGGAGCAGCTTGTCGCGGACGGCGGCTACGGCCACACCTCCTCCCTCTATGTTGACGCGGTCAACGAGAGAGAGAAGATCGACAGGTTCGCGGCGGCGATGAAAACCTGCCGAATCCTCGTCAACACCCCGTCCTCGCACGGCGGCATCGGCGATCTGTACAACTTCAAGCTCACTCCCTCGCTCACGCTGGGCTGCGGCTCCTGGGGCGGCAACTCCGTTTCCGAGAACGTTGGCGTCAAGCACCTGATCAATATCAAGACCGTTGCTGAGAGGAGAGAGAATATGCTGTGGTTCAGAGCGCCCGAGAAGGTCTATATCAAGAGAGGCTGTATGCCCTTCGCCCTTGAGGAGCTCAAGGCGGTCATGGGCAAGCAGAGAGCCTTCCTTGTGACCGACTCCTTCCTGTATAAAAACGGCTATCTCAAGCCGATCACCGATAAGCTCAACGAAATGGGCAT
>ONSE01000190.1 GCA_900320415.1 uncultured Eubacteriales bacterium | reverse complement strand
TGGTTGCGGGAGCCGGATTTGAACCAACGACCTTCGGGTTATGAGCCCGACGAGCTACCGAACTGCTCTATCCCGCGATATTTATTTCCACTGTCCCCTGACAGCTATATTATAATACCACATGACAGGCGTTTTGTCAATAGCTTTTTTCAAATTTGTAAAAATTCTGCGTTGGAACTCTTTTCGGTACCGATTTATCGCACTTGAATCTGATCGAGCAGCGCGCCGACGCTTTCATGGAACACCAAATCCGCGTGGGAATCGTAGGGCGTGGCGTCGCGGTTGATCAGAACAATATTGCTGCCGCGGAAGTAGCGGATGAACCCCGCGGCGGGATAAACCGTCAGGCTCGTGCCCGCGATGATCAGGGTGTCCGCCGTCTGGATCGCGTTCAGGGCGCCCGTCACGACGCTGTCATCGAGTCCCTCTTCATAAAGCACCACGTCGGGCTTGATGATGCCGCCGCATTCGCACCGCGGCACACCCTCGCTGCTCTTGATGTACTCCGCCGAATAAAACCTTCTGCAGACGCGGCAGAAGTTGCGCAGCACGCTGCCGTGCAGCTCATACACCCTCCTGCTGCCTGCCGCCTGGTGCAGACCGTCGATATTCTGCGTCACGACCGCGCTGAGCTTGCCCGCCTTTTCCAGCTCGGCGAGCTTGTAGTGCGCCTTGTTGGGCTTCTTGTCCAGGCAGAGCATCTTGTCGCGGTAGAAGCGGTAAAACTCCTCGGTCTTTTTTATAAAAAATGTGTGGCTGAGAATCTCCTCCGGGGGATAGTCGTACTTCTGGTTATACAGTCCGTCCACGCTGCGGAAGTCGGGAATGCCGCTCTCGGTGCTCACGCCCGCGCCTCCGAAAAAGACGATCCTGCTGCTGTTGTCAATGATTTTCTGAAGCTGTTCCACGTCTGCCATTCTGCCCACTCCTTTATCAGTCTGTGTCGAGCTTGAGAACCGCCATGAACGCCTCCTGCGGCACCTCCACTGTGCCCAGCTGGCGCATACGCTTCTTGCCCTCCTTCTGCTTCTCGAGCAGCTTTTTCTTTCTGGTGATGTCGCCGCCGTAGCACTTGGCGAGAACGTCCTTGCGCATCGCCTTGACCGTCTCGCGCGCGATGATCTTGCCTCCGATGCACGCCTGGATCGGCACCTCGAAGAGCTGTCTCGGAATCTTCTCCTTGAGCTTCTCCGCCATCTTTCTCGCCCTGCCGTACGCCTTTTCCTTGTGGATGATGAACGAGAGCGCGTCCACCACCTCACCGTTGAGCATGATGTCGAGCTTGACCAGCTCGCTGGGGACATAGCCCTTCAGCTCGTAGTCAAACGAGGCATAGCCGCGTGTGCGGGACTTGAGGGTATCGAAGAAGTCGTAAATGATCTCCGCGAGGGGGAGCACATAGTGCAGATCCACGCGGTCGGCGTCGATGTACTGCATATCGACGAAGGTGCCGCGTCTGTCCTGGCACAGCTCCATAATATTGCCGACGTACTCCTTGGGCGTATAGATATGCGCGTTGGTGACGGGCTCCTCCGCCATCGCGATCAGCGAGGGGTCGGGATAGTTGGTGGGATTGTCGATCATCTCCACCGTGCCGTCGGTGCGCGTGATGCGGTAAATTACGCTCGGAGCGGTGGTGATCAGATCGAGAAGATACTCTCTCTCCAGACGCTCCTGGATGATCTCCATGTGCAGCAGTCCGAGGAAGCCGCAGCGGAAGCCGAAGCCCAGGGCAACCGAGGTCTCCGCCTCAAAGGAGAGCGCCGCGTCATTGAGCTGCAGCTTCTCGAGGGCGTCCTTCAGATCGCCGTACTTCGCGCCGTCCACGGGATAGATGCCGCAGAACACCATCGGCTGGGCTTCGCGGTAGCCGGGAAGAGGCTCTGAGGCGGGATTGTCCGCCAGGGTGACGGTATCTCCCACCTTCGCGTCCGCGAGGGTCTTGATCGAGCCCGAGATATAGCCGACCTCGCCCGCGTAAAGTCCGTCGGTCTTTTCCATGCTGGTCGCGCGCATGATGCCGCACTCCACAACATTGAACACGGAGCCGGTCGCCATCAGCTTGAACTCGTCGCCCGGGTGGATCTGACCCTCCTTCAGACGGACGTAAATAATAACGCCCTTGTAGCTGTCATAGTAGCTGTCGAAAATCAGCGCGCGCAGCGGCGCATTGATATCTCCCGTCGGGGCGGGAATGTCGGAAACGACCTTCTCAAGCACCGCGCGGATATTGATACCCGCCTTGGCGGAGATCTTGGGCGCGTCCTCGGCTGGAATGCCGATGACGTCCTCGATCTCGGTGATCACCCTGTCAGGGTCGGCGCTGGGCAGGTCGATCTTGTTGACGACGGGAACGATCTCCAGACCGCTGTCCACCGCCAGATAGGTATTGGCAAGGGTCTGCGCCTCGATTCCCTGGGAGGCGTCCACCACCAAAATCGCGCCCTCACAGGCGGCGAGGGAACGGGAAACCTCGTAATTGAAATCGACGTGTCCGGGGGTGTCGATCAGATTGAACAAATACTGCTCGCCGTCGTCGGCTTCATACATCACGCTGACGGCGCGCGCCTTGATGGTAATGCCTCTTTCACGCTCCAGCTCCATGTCGTCGAGGAGCTGCGCCTCCATATCGCGCGCGGAAACGGCGTTGGTCTGCTCGAGAATTCTGTCCGCGAGCGTGCTCTTTCCGTGGTCGATGTGCGCGATGATGCTGAAATTTCTGATTTTATCCTGAGGAAATGACATTGATATCACCCTTTTTCACATATATATTTCATTGTACCATAAAAAACGGTTCCGCACAAGTTTTTCTTTTGACACAAAATCCTCTTGTGAAAAAGTACGCGGTGTGGTATGATAGAGAGAAAAGGAGTGATTTTCATTGAATAAAAGAACCATCTTAGCGTCTGTTCTGGCACTCACCATGATAGGCGCTGCGTTTTCGGCATTTTCTCTGACAGGCTGCGGCTGCAGCGGCAAATCCAGAAAAGCCGGCAAGCAGACGGTATCCGAGGTCGGCACCAAAACCTTCAGCTCCACCGATCTGGTAAGCGTTTGCTCAAGCTGGCCGGGACAGCTCGCGAGCGGTATCGGCATGACGGCGGAATACATCGTCACCGAGGGAAGCGAGCAAAGAATCAAGCTTAACGGCAAGGCGTTTGACAAGGAAGCCGAGGGCTACGCCAAGCTCTCGTCAGGCTCCGACGTCATCAGCCGCATCGTCATCACCAGTAAGGAGCTGACCTATGACGAAGCCAAAAAGGGCATGACCGACCTCTTCAAGGATCCCATCAAGGAAGGCGAAAACGAATGTCAGTTCCGCGTCCACAGCAACACCGGCAAGGTAACCACCAACGGCGACACCGTCGTTATCGAAATCTGGTAATTTTATGTCGCGGCCTAAGGCTTTGGATTGACGGTCGCTGCACGTTTTCGCGATAGGCGTTCATCAGTTTTTTACCATTCCCATTGCCCGAGGTAAGGACAATTGAGAACCTTTATTAGCAAACCTCATTTTACTGTCAAACGTTTGGCGCGGAAACGCATTACAGGCGGATGATCCTTCCCTTAGTGCGCGAATTGACAGCGGGTTCTCACCCGCCCGAGGTAACGTTTCATCCTTGTCATTCTGAGCGGAAGCTCCTCGGACAGACGGAGAGAAGTCCTTTTCCTCTTTATTCACTGACCACATAAAACAAACAGAGGGCGTGCATTGCACGCCCTCTTGCTTTATCCTTTGCTTTTATTTTTACCGGTCACTGACAATTCCGCACTGAACGCTACCCCTCGTATTCCTTGAGGTTCCATTCCTCCTTGAGCTGCTCGGTGACGGGGAACACGCGGAAGAGCATGAGCGTGTCCTTGCTGTTCATGGTATCGCCCTTTGTACTCAGGGCGAACACGAAGCCGTCATACCAGAGGGTCTTGGAGTCCTCGGTGGTGGTATGGTAGAAAATCTCCTGCAGCGTATTGATCAGACTGCTTTCATAGCCGCACGCCGCCTGCGCAGCCTCTGCCGCCTTGCGCAGAACTTTATCGCTGTTGTTTTCCTTGTCGGTCTTGGAGGTGAAATACTTTGTGGTGGTGCCGCAGCCGACGTTCATGATCTTGCCGCAGTCCTCCTCCACGGTAACGGTGATGTCAACTCCCTCGTCGTCATAATAGTAATACTGCACCTTGATGCCGTTCTCATCCTTGTTGACCTGACCGTTTTTCTGCCATTTACCCATGTTGATAGTGTCTTTCTCGCCGCGCATCCGCTTGAGGGCGTTGTAGCGCGAGGTGAAGTCATAGAGCGTGGCGGTGAACCGCTTGCCGTTGACGTTTCTGCTGTCCTCCACTGCCTTTTCACGGTTGGACACATAATAGTATCCCTCCGCTCTCGAGCTTACCTCATCCCCTGTCGATATACTGCACGGCTCGCTGACATCGATCTTGACTTGGTTTTCGGAACACGCCGTGAACGCGCACGCGCAGAGGCAAGCCGCGCACACAGCCGCAATGATTTTTTTCATAACATTCACTATGGAGAACAGAAACCACCCCTTTCGGGACGGTTTCTGTTTTCCTTCCTTTTACTCTTTATTTTTGCGCGGTCAGGCGGGAACAGCGGCGATCACGGTGAGATCGCCCTTTGTCACTGCCGCCGCGGTATAGCTCTTGTCGCCTGCCTTCAGGGTGAAGCTATCCTTTGTGAGGTCGTCCTTCTTGACGCCGATCTCCTCGAGGGTGCTGCCGATCTCAATGCCCTTGAGGGTGCTGCCGATCACTCTGTCTTCGGTGAGTACTACGGTGTTGTCGCCGCACTTCTCCGCGATGTCGCCGCCGATTACTGCCGCGTAGCCCGCGTCATTGTAGCCGACTACCACAACGCCGCCCTCGTCGCCTTTTCTGACGCCTGCCAGTACGGAATAGGTCTTTTCCTCCGCGTTATATTCGGGATCCTTCATATACTTGTCGGAAATTCCCTTGACTACCTTATTGAAGATCGCAAGCTCCGATATTTCCTTGATATGCTTGCCCTCGTCCCCCTTGGGATAGGAAACAACTATCTCGCCGCTCTCGTCGGTAACGGTGAGACGCTCCAGTCCGAGATCCTTTGCCGCCTTCTCCACGTCCTCCTCAGAGCTGTCCTTCGAAACGCGGCCGCCTGCGTCCTGCGCCTTCTTATACGCCGTATCCGCAAAGCTGAACATTGCCGCGCTCTTGCCCTTTTCATACGCCGAGATATTCTTCTGCGCGCTCGCCTTTCCGTCCTCTATGGTGGAATCACCCGAGCCGCTATCGGAACCGCCCGACGAGCTCGACGCTCCGCCTGAGCCGCCGCAGGCTGTCAGTGAGGCAAGCAGCATCAGGGACGCCGCGCCGATTGAGAGAATGGTAAGCAAGCTTTTCTTTTTTGCCATGTAAACACAACTCCTTTGTAATTTTTTGATACAAATATGTTGCCCTCATTATATCACATTACATTCGAAAAATCACTACTAAATTAGCATTTTTCACAAAAAAATTGCGGCAGCCCGAAAAGACCGCCGCAAGTGTTATGAATCTGTCACATAGGCTGCCGCATAACAGCCCTGATTTCATGTGTTTCTCTTATTCCTCCGCTGTTTCGGGAGCGGTTTCCTCCGCAGGCTCCTCTGTGGAATCCTCCGCAGGCTTCTCGGCGGACTCGTCGGACAGCTCCTCCGCGGTTTCCTCGGACGGAACTTCAGAGGCTTCTCCCTCTACGTGGGGCGCTCTGGCGACGGTGACGACCTTGTCGCCCGCGTTCATCTTCATCACGGTGACGCCCTTGGAGGGACGCGAGCACACGCGGATGGAATTCGCGGCGATCCTGATGATGATACCTTCCTGCGAGATGATGATGATGTCGTCGTCGAGGTCAACCACCTTGATCGCGGCAACCTTGCCAAAGCGGCTGATGTGGTAGTTGATCAGACCCTTGCCGCCTCTGCTCTGGGCGCGGTAGTCCTCGGGAGCGGAGAGTCTGCCGTATCCCGTCTCGCTGACGGTCAGCACATAGCCGCCCTCGCGCACGACGCTCATGCCGACGACCTCGTCGCCCTCTCTGAGCGTCAGCGCCTTGACGCCCTTCGCCTGTCTGCCCATCTGGCGCACATCGTCCTCTTGGAAGCGGATCGCCATGCCCAGCTTGGTGGCGACGATCACGTTGGCGCTGCCGTCTGTCATTCTCACCCAGGCAAGCTCGTCTCCCTCGTTGAGGTCGAGGGCGATCAGACCGCCCTTGCGCGCGGTATTGTACGCATTGAGCGCGATCCTCTTGATGATGCCCTTGCGCGTCACCATGACGAGATACTTCTCCTCGTCAAACTCGGGCACACGGATCATGGAGGTGACCTTCTCATCGGGCGCGATGGGAAGGAGGTTGGCGATATTCATACCCTTGGACTGCCTGCTGCCCTCGGGCACCTCGTAGCATTTCAGGCGGTAGACCCTGCCCTTGTCGGTGAAGAAGAGCACATAGTCGTGCGAGTTGATAATAAACATCTCGGTGGCGACGTCCTCTTCTCTGCGGGACATACCCGAGACACCTCTGCCGCCCCTGCGCTGGATCTTGTAGGTATCCACGCCGAGGCGCTTGATATAGCCGAACTGCGTGAGGGTGAGGACGCATTCCTCCTGCGGGATCAGATCCTCAATATCCACCTCGCCGCTGATGGAACAAATCTCGGTGCGGCGGGGGTCACCGTACTTATTGCGGATGGCGGTGAGCTCCTCCTTGACGATCTCGAGCTTTCTGGTATCGCTCGCGATGATATCCATATAATCTGCGATCTTGACCTTCAGACCCTCGATCTCCTCCTCGATCTTGTGGCGCTCCATATTGGTGAGCTGTCCGAGACGCATCTGCACGATCGCCTGCGCCTGGATCTCATCGAGTCCGAAGCGCTCCATCAGAGCGGCGCGCGCGGAGGGCTGATCCTTGCTCGCGCGGATGATGCGGATGACCTCGTCGATGAAGTCGATCGCGATCTTCAAGCCCTCCAAAATATGCATTCTGTCCTGCGCCTTTTTGAGGTCGTACTCGGTTCTGCGGCGGATGACCTCCTCCTGGAACTCGATGTAGCAGCGCAGCATATCCCGGAGCGTCAGGATCTTCGGCTGTCCGTCAACGATGGCGAGCATGATCGCGCCGAAGGTGACCTGAAGCTGGGTGAATGAGAACAGCTGATTGAGAACGATCTGCGGCGACGCGTCGCGCTTGATGTCGATCTCGATATGCATTCCGATGCGGTCGGAGTGATCCTCGATGTTGGAAATGCCCTCCAGGCGTTTTTCCTTGACGAGGTTGGCGATATTTTCAATGAGCCTTGCCTTGTTGACCTTATAAGGCAGCTCGCTGACGATGATTTTGAATCTGCCGTTCTTCGCCTCGATGATCTCGGTCTTGGCGCGGACGGTGATTTTTCCCTTGCCGGTGGCGTAGGCGGCGCGGATGCCCGCCCTGCCCATGATAATGCCGCCCGTCGGAAAGTCGGGACCGGGGATATGCTCCATCAGCTCGGGAAGCTCGATGTCGGGGTTGTCAATGCAGGCGCAGACCGCGTCGATGGTCTCGCCCAGGTTATGAGGCGGAATCTCTGTTGCCATGCCGACGGCGATACCGCTGGAGCCGTTGACCAGCAGGTTCGGGAAGCGGCTCGGCAGCACGACAGGTTCCTTGAGGCGGTCGTCATAGTTGGGGACGAAATCCACGGTATCCTTGTCGATATCGGTGAGCATATCCATGGAGATCTTGCTCATGCGCGCCTCGGTGTAACGGTAGGCAGCAGGCGGGTCGCCGTCGACAGAACCGAAGTTGCCGTGACCGTCCACCAGCATATAGCGCATGGAGAAATCCTGCGCGAGTCTTACGAGCGCGTCATAAACGGACGCGTCGCCGTGGGGGTGATAGGCTCCCAGCACGGAGCCGACGGTGTCGGCGCACTTGTGATAGGGCTTCGACGGTTCCAGACCTCTCTCGTACATGGTGTAGAGAATTCTTCTGTGAACGGGCTTCAGGCCGTCGCGCACATCGGGAAGGGCGCGCGCGACGATGACGCTCATGGAATAATCCAGAAAGCTCTGCCGCATTTCATTTTGCAGGTCAACGTCTATGATTCTGCTTTCATTCATCTGCTGTTCGTTACTCATGGTTTAACCTCTTATTTGCTTGTTATTCGCTTGCGGTTTTCTCTCTATTTTTTGGGGATTCGCTCAGTCAAAAATCTTGATATTGCGGTTCATTTTATCATACAGCTCAGGCATACGCTTCTTTGCGTTGCAGGGACGGAAGGTTTTCGCGTCCACAAAGCCGTGCTCGGTACTGCCGTAGCAAAGCTCGGTTTCCGTGCCGTCGGGATTGATTCTCTTGACGGTGTAGGAAAACTCGATTCTCGCGGCGGTCATATTGGTACACCAGGTGCGGATGATCAGCTTATCCTCATACAGCGCGGGAAGGAGGTAATGCGCGGAAAGATTGCGCAGTGGGGTCATCATCCCCTCCGCCTCCATTTCGCTGTAGCTGGTGCCGAACAATTTGATAAAGTCGGTTCTTCCCACCTCAAACCAGATGGGATAGTTGGCGTGGTGGGCAACGCCCATCCGATCCGTCTCCGCATATCTCACAGTCACATAAGTCTTAGCGTGCATATTTTACCTCCGTTTTTTGACT
>ONSE01000147.1 GCA_900320415.1 uncultured Eubacteriales bacterium | reverse complement strand
TCAGTATTCCTGCGGAGTTTTGACAACATTCTGCCATAAATCTTCCGCACTTCTGCGCGACATTGAATTATTAGAGATTCCCTAAAATGAAAAGCCCCATGCCGCAAATCTTTGCGGCATGGGGTTGCTGTTATTTTGAAAAAGGCCTTTAAAGTCCGAGAGCCTCAAGCTCCTTGGCGGTAGCCTCAACGAGCTTTTCGCACTGCTTGGCGTTGCTGCCAAAAACGCTGCCCAAGCCTGTGAGACCTTTGGTGAGACCGTCGAGAGCGGCGTTGGTCACTGTGTTGTCCAGTCCGGCCTGCTCCTGCTTCTGCACCTGGAATTTATTGGACTCCGCTCCGAAGCCCGCGCGAAGGATCCAGACCTGGTTTCTGGAGTCGAGAGCGGGGAAGGTGATGATGGTCGCCAGTCCGTGCTTGGTGAGCGAGGGAACGCCCGCTGTGAACTGCTTGTCCTTGATGGCCTCATAGAAGGACTCGATGGTGTATTTGTTTGCGGTTTTTACTGTTTTGATCTTTAAGCCGAATGCCAGAGTGCGTCAATCCTTTCCAAATATCGTATGACTATGCCATTATACAACAACTTTACACGATAATCAAGCAAAATCTGATAATTTATTGAAGTGATACGAATTCCGGATAAAACACCTTATGTTTTGTTAAGAATGTTCCAAAAGTAAATAAAACGGCATTTTGCCTCCGGTCGCAAATGCCGTTTCGAAAGTTTTTTTGCAATAGATTTAGGGTTTTGAAGAATCATTATGCAAGGCAGGGAACAGCCGCGGCACAGCGCTGCGGCGGAGTGAGCGCCTTGTGCATTCTTCTGCACTCAAATTTCCAGCTCATGACGATCCTGTTATCCACAGGCTTGTAGCCCAGCTTTTCATAAAAGCCCACCGCGACGGTGCGGCTGTCGAGGTAGATATCGGTGTAGTGAAGCTCGAGGATCCATTTTTCCGCCTCGCGTATGACCTTTCTGCCAAGCTCTCTTCCGCGGTACTCGGGAAGCACCACAACGCGTCCGATCAATACACTGCTGTTGTCCAGCTCATAGAAACGGCAGGTGGCGACAGGGTAGCCGTCCTCCGTCAGTACGATGTACCTGCTGTTCTCTCCGTCGTGCTCGTCAAACTCCTCTCTCAGGGCGATGTGGTACTGCCTGTCCATTCCCTGGATCCTTACATAATAAGCGCCTGCCTGCTGCCAGGGCTCCCGCGCTCTGATAACTTCCATTTTACGCATAGAAATGCCTCCTCTCGGGTGTTTGCTTGCCTTTTTCGTTGCTCTGTCCCGCCGCGGCTCAGCCGACCGGTTCCGTGACGGGAACGGTGGCGGGCTGTGTGGGCTCGGGATGCTCCTTCAGCCTTTTGATTTCCTCGAGAAGCCCGTCGATCTGCTGCTGCAGCTTTCTGACGGTTTCGTCGTTTTTCTTGTCCGTGTCGGATCTTTTCTTCAGCTCGTCCCTGAGCTCGTCTATGAGCTTTTCAAGACGCTTTGTTTCGGACGCCGCTTTTTGTTCTTCTTCCGCTCTCTTTTCTTCCTCCGCTTTGAGGGAGTCGCGGAGCGTTTCGAGCTGTTCTCTTTGCTCCTTGTCCCTGCGTGCCTGGGTCTCCGCCCTTTTTACGGCTGCTTGTGCCTGTCGGAGCTGTAAGTCGGCGTCCGCTTTTTTCTTCTGAAGATCAGCGGTCGAAATACCCGGCGCCCCCTGCGAACGGGGGAAGCCGAAGCAGTAGCCCGCAAAGACGCCGGCAGTGGAAACCGCCGCGATAATGCTCAGAGCAATCGCGATGATTCTGACTTTTGCGCTGCTCTTGCCGTTGTTGTCGTTGTGTGTCTGTTTCATACTGATTACTCCTTTTCTTTTTTCAGAGGAAAAGTATGGCCGCTTTATCCTCTGTTGTGATTACAGTATAGCAGACCGACCGTGACAACATTCTGACAAATCCGGCGGAACAAACGCAAAAGCGGAGGCTCTGTGGCGAGCTTCCGCTTTTTCTCGGTGGATATATGGATCAGCTTTCGGGAAGTGTGCAGACAATTTGCAGTCTGCCGTTGTCTGTTGTACGGGCTTTGATTTCGCCGCCGTGTTTTTCCGTGATGGCGCGGGCGATGGAAAGACCGATGCCGAAGCCGCTGTTTTTCTCCTTGGAGCGCGAGGCGTCGCCGCGGTAGAAGCGGTCGAAGAGATGGGAGAGAGCTTCCTCGCCCATCGGCTCCTTTGTCGCGTTTTCGGTGGAAAAGACGATGTATTTTCCCGAGCGGCGCAGAGAGATGAGGATATCGCCGTCCTCGGGCGCGTACGTGACGGCATTCTCGCACAGGGTGCTGACCAGCCTGCGCAGCGCCTGTTCGTCACCGCAGATTGTGACGTTTTCCTCCGTGCTGAGGATAAGGTTTTTGCCGTTAAACTCCGCCATACCGGCAAACGGTGCGGCGACGTCCTGCACCGCGTTTGAGAAGTTAAATGAGTTTTTCTCAAGCCGCGAGTCGGCTTCGTCCATGCGCGAGAGATAAATCAGCTCGTTGACCAGCTTGCGCATATTGGAAACCTGTTTTTGCGTGCCGCGGATCCATTCGTTGGGACCTGTGTCCATCGACAGAATATCCATGTTGGCGGAGATGACTGTGAGGGGTGTTTTCAGCTCATGGCCCGCGTCGGTGATGAACTGCTTCTGCCGCTCGATGTTCTCCGCCATCGGCTTGATCGCCTTGTCGCTGAGCAGGGAGACGACCAGCCACGCGAGCAGAATCCCCGCCACGCAGGCGGACAGCGAGATCACGGCGAGCGTCGTGACCTCGGCGTACTTGGATTCGGTGTTCAGGAAAACCGCTGCAACGGCGCCGTCGGGCTTCTCGTTGAGACGGTAGAGAAACGGTCCCGTCTGACCCGAGGACTGATTTGATGAGAACACCTCCCCGGCGATCGCGAGCAGCTCCTCCTCCGTGTACTCGGTTTCCTTTGAGCCTGTGCCGATGATGATCTCGCCGTCGGTTCTCTGTATCGCGATAAAGTACCTCGATTCCTCGAGTGTGTTCTGCATATGGTTGTGACCCTTCTGCTTTATCTGCTGAACACTGTCGCCGGTGGTGAAGCTCTCGGGTCTTTCGCCATTCTCTCCGAATTCGTCAAACTCACCGCGCTTGTGCTTTTCCTGGGAAATGGCGTTCTCGTTTTCCGCCAGATAGCCGAGCGTGGTGTTCAGCTCGTTGACGGTGCTGAACAGGTGAACCGTATTGATGGTGCCGGCGACGAGCAGCATCGCCATCGTCAGCGCCAGCAGGGCAATGCGGATGAACCGCTGACGGAGTTGTCTGATCATAATGTGTTCTCCAGGGTGTATCCCACGCCGCGCACGGCTTTGATCTGCGCGTGCGCTCCCAGTTCGCTGAGCTTTTTGCGCAAAAAGGAGATGTTCACCCATACCACGTTGATTTCCGAGTCGCTGTCCCAGCCCCAGATGTGTTCCATGATATGGGATATGCTGAGAACCGCGCCCGGGTGTTCGACGAGCATTTCCATGAGCTGGAACGCCTTGTTGTTCAGGCGGACGGATTTCCCCTTGCAGTGCAGGGACATGGCGGATTTATCCAGCTCGATGTCGGCGAACCCGGTTACGTTATGCTTGAAATCCTCCTTGCGCCGCAGCATCGCGCGGACGCGCGCCAGCAGCTCAGAGGCAGCGAAGGGTTTTGGAAGATAATCGTCCGCGCCCGTGTCAAGTCCCTCCACTCTGTCCTCTAC
>ONSE01000258.1 GCA_900320415.1 uncultured Eubacteriales bacterium | reverse complement strand
TTCAGTTATGTACGCCTGCGTGTTTTCAAAACGGTTTTCCTGCTTTGAAAAGCCCATGAAATATATCTTCGATAATTCGGGACACTTTATCCCCGCGGAATCAATGGGGCTGTTGATCCATTTGCAAAATTCCTGTTTGCCGGCTTCGGTAATACAATATTCCTTTTTCTTCTTGCCGTTTTCCTGAATATCACGGTAATCAATGAAACCGCTGTTCAGGTTTTTTTGATTGCCGCCTGTATGCTTCCGGTGCTGCTGTACATGATGTTCAGTCCTTTGTCGATCCTGATTCTCAGTTGATAAATCGTCCTGTTGCTGAGCATCAGTAATCCGAGAATAATATGGTCCATTTGTTCCTCCTATGTTACTAACAGTAACATGATTATAGCCGTGAATTTTCTGTTTTTCAAGAGAAAAATCCAAATCAGATCAGAATCGCTATCCGGATTTGTGAGCGGATATAGTTGGACGAAACGGTTGTTATTCGGCGTAAAAAATGGTATACTGATTCATATATTGGTGCCTGTTGGCGGAACGAGTTTTCAGACTTTGGTTCATCTCAGGGAGATAGATATCCCGGATAGTGTGACCGAAATGGAGGAAGACACGTTTGTTGGGCCGACCTCAAGATTATCGGCAACGCAAGTCACTTCTTTATTGATGATGACGACGGTACCTTCGCCGCGTCCGGTAAGGTCGCCCATGCCATCTGCGTCCGCTGCGGATATGAGGAGCGATACTATTCCGACACCGGCACAGTGATCGACGGCGGCTGGTTCGGAAAGCACGCAGCGAAAGAACAGATCGCCGAACAATGCCGAAGATGGGGGGCATCGCTAAAAGGACGATGTGAGCTCTGCGGCGCGAACAGGGAACAGGACAGTTCCGAAACTTGAAAATATCATATTACAGTGTGTAGATAACACTCACGAAAACAGGGGAAAGATATGAAAAAACTGATTATGACTTATGAGGATTATATCCCGAATGAGGATATCAGGAAGGGCGACGTGTTCCACGGTATTTATGAGGTGGTATCCGTGCCGAAGATTACCAAAAACGGCTATGAGTGGAAGGTATATCACAGGCGCTGGCACCTGTATCTGCGTATGATCCGACCTGACCCGACTGTTTTTCTGAATATGGCCGATTGGGAGCAGCAGAAGGTCGTCAGCTGTTATCAGCGATGTTTAATCCCCAAGCAGCTTTACCCGTGGATCGAGGCGTTTTACGACGTGCGCCATATCGCCGGCAGCACGGCGTTCTTTACCGAATGGTGCGGTCGCGGAACACTGAGAGATTATATAAAAAGCGGTGAGCTGTATGTCGGAAACGATGATGAAGTCGAGAAGCGTCTGAATGATATCGCCCGTTTGACGGCAGAGCTGATGGTGCGATACGAGAATGAGGTTTCCACTCCGCTTCCCGCGCCTCTCGAAGATAATATCATGATCACAGATGATCGCTGTTTGAAGATATCGTGCGCTGCAACCTGCTTATGGACCGATTTTTCCGAAAAGGAGCACGAAACCATCAGCCGTTGGGCACTGATGGTGCTCGAGATGTATACCGGCAAAAAACTATGGGATTCACCGTCAGAAGCGGATGAAAGCTTTTCGGATTATCTCCCGTCTTTCAAGGCTGAAATGCCCGTGCAACTCAAAAAGGTCGTTTGTGTCGCGCTGGCGGGGTTTAATCTGAACCTGCCGAAAATGCTGCCTGATTATGAGCATTTGCTGTTTGAACTCGGAATTCCCACTGATCTCACCTCTCACTATGTGGACATGGATGCATTTTACGATAACAATCATGCCCTGCGGCTGATTGACTGCGGCAAGTGGGAGGCCGCGGGCAGGGAATTAACCGATTTGGTCTTGAGCTTCCCGAATATTCCTCTTTTCAGATATAACCTCATGTTGTTGGAACGGCGGATCAGCGAGAATAAAATGACCGAGTCCTTCGGCGGCGTCAGTATGTTTGATATGCTCCGCGAGCCGACCGATATTCTGCTCTTTGCCGAGTGGAACGATCGCCAAAGCGTACAGCGGCTGATCGATCAGTACGGTGATCATCTGCCGGAGTATGTCGCGCGGTATCTGCCTGAGATACACGAGAAGCTGCTCGGCAGACCTCGCATGACGCGCGAGGATTTTAAAGAGGGCGATCCCCGCATCAGGAAATGGGACGAGGAAATTGTCATCGCGCTTGACGGCAAGGAGGTCACCTTCAAGCCTACGCCTGAAGGGTGCGAAAAGGTCAATATCCCGAGCAAGGATGGCTTGGTCTGGAATAAGAACAGACTCATACTGCCCGACAGCGGCATCATTAAAGAATTGGATTATACAGTCAGAGAATTTGACGGCAAACGGTTTCTGTTTGACGAAGGTTTTGAACGTTTGCTTGCCGTCAGTGAAAACAACGCAAGGCTTTATCCTGTTGCGCAGTATGACAACCGTTTCCGCGCTCCGTTTTTGCTTTACAGAAATACACTTTGAGGATGATATAACGAGTATTGCAAAACCATGATGCTTTCTCTTGTTTTTTTTTCAGAGATATAGTCCTTGCAATTCGGGATGACAGAGAGGTGAATAACGCAAATAAGTTTCTGCCCAAGGGCTTTCCACGTGGGGGTCGGCAAATTTTGAGCGATTTTCATTTTTGTCGACGTTAATCAAGGAAAAACAATGTGCCACTCATTGTTTTATGAGATAATGATAGACAAGCGGCGGCTTATCTGTTATGATTATTTAAGCAACATATTATACGAACAGGGATGAGAATATGACACACAAAATGAAGCTATGTCCCGAACCGTTCATGATGATCCGCAGAGGGTGCAAGACAATTGAACTGCGCCTGAACGATGAAAAGCGGCAGAAAATAAAAATCGGTGACACAATTGAGTTTACTCAGACAGAAACAGGGGAGAAAATATCAGCGGAAGTGATATGCTTACATCACTTTAGTTCTTTTTCGGAATTATATAAAAGGCTTCCTCTGCTGAAGTGCGGCTATACCGAAGCGGATATTTCCAATGCGAAACCCGAAGATATGGAATTATACTATTCATCGGAGCAGCAAAGCAAATATGGCGTTCTGGGAATTGAAATAAAGGTAATCGGATGAATAATGAGTGCAAAGAGTATTTCACAGTTTGACAGAATGACGCATACGCCTGTTTCAAGGCTCGTCATTACTCTGTCTGTGCCGACAATCATCAGTATGCTGATCACGAATATCTACAACCTCGTTGATACAGCGTTTGTCGGTCAACTGGGGAACGCGGCAAGCGGAGCCGTGGGCATCGTATTCGGTTTTATGGCGGTTTTGCAGGCGGTTGGTTTTATGTTCGGCAACGGTGCGGGCAGCATGATATCCAGATTGCTTGGTGCAAAGAATAAGGAGCAAGCCTCAAAAATTGCTTCGACGGCGATTTTTTCCTCTCTCGTATTCGGCGCTTTTGTTTCCGTTTGCTGTGTGTTTGCTTTGAAGCCTTTGGTAATGGTTCTCGGAAGCACCGAAACGATCGCGCCTTACGCGCAGATCTACATCAGCTATGTTTTGGCAGCGGCACCGTTTATCACCGCGAGCTTCACGATGAATAATATTCTGCGCTATGAGGGCAAGGCAATGCTCGGAATGATTGGCTTGGCGGTAGGGGCGGTGCTGAATATTATCGGCGACCCGATACTGATGTTCGGTTTTGAGATGGGAATTGCGGGAGCCGGACTGTCAACCTTCATTTCGCAGATTATCGGCTTTTTGGTTCTGCTTTCAATGTTTCTGTTAAGGCGAGCACACTGCAAACTCGCCGCAAAGCTGATCAAGCCTGAAACCCTCCCTGAAATTATCGGTACGGGTTTGCCCAGTCTGCTGCGTCAGGGGCTGAACTCTCTGAGTGCGGTTGTTCTGAATAACTGCGCTGCGGTTTACGGTGACGCCGCCGTTGCCGCCATGAGCATCGTATCGCGTGTAATATTCTTCACATTTTCCTTTGCGCTCGGTGTTGGTCAGGGATTCCAGCCTGTCTGCGGGTTTAACTACGGCGCGAAGAAATACGACAGGGTCAAGGCGGCATTCCGCTTTACGGTTATTTTGTCGGAGATCATCATTATCATTATGTCTGTTGTTCTGCTTTTGTTTCCGGGAGAAATCATCGGAATATTCCGTGATGACGGCAGGGTTGTTGAGCTCGGAACACGGGCGCTGGTTTTGCAGGGAGTAGCTCAGCTGTTTCTGCCGTTCTGTATGGTGACAGAAATGGCTTTGCAAAGCGCCGGGAAAAAATTCGGCGCGTCGCTCTTGTCGGTTTTGCGAAACGGATTGTTTTTTATTCCGATGCTGTTGATTTTGTCGCAGTTGCGTGGCTTCGGCGGTATTCAGGAGGCGCAGCCGTTATCTGTTGTGTTGGCGGTCATTCCGTCGGCGATTCTGGCTGTGAAGTTTTTCAGAGAGTTGCCGAAATAATAAATCCGGGATTTTGAAAAAGGGAACCTCTAAAAATACCTTACCGCGCAAAAAGCCGGAATCTTCACGGCATCATCTTGCCAAAGCTCCTCGAAATACGTCAGTATTCCTGCCGAGCTTTGACAACATTCTGCCATCAATCTTCCGCACTTCTGCACGATACCGAATGATTAGAGGCTCCCTTAATTCGAAAACAGAGATAAGCAGTATTGTTGTTTAGAAAAAAATGAGGTGAAGTTTATTATGAAGGATTTTTTAACACTTGCGAAGGACAGATATTCTGCACGTAAATTTGAGACGGCAGATATTCCGCATGAGGACATTGAAAAAATTATCGAGGCGGGACTGTGCGCTCCGACGGCAGTGAACTACCAGCCGTTCAGAATATGGACGTTTGAGAGCGACAGCGCGAAAGATAAGCTTTTATCATGCACAAAAATGAAGTTTATTGAGCCTGCAAAGGTGATATTTGCGATTGGCGCCAAAGCGGACGAAGCGTGGGTGAGGCCTTATGACAAAAAGAACTTTGCAGAGATTGACGCGTCTATCGTCACCACCCAGATGATGCTTGCAATTCACGACCTCGGCTACGGTTCCACATGGATCGGTCATTTCGACGCGGACGCGCTGAAACAGCATTTTCCCGAAATGAACGGTTATGAGCTGATTGCGCTGCTTCCCGTCGGCATCATCGCCGACGACTGCAAGCCGTCCGAGCGGCACAGCATTTCAAAAAGCAGGGACGAGCTTGTCAAGGTTTTATAACCGGAGACGATTCTTATGACTATCTGACACGCAGCGATAAAAGAATTAGATGTCATCACTTTCATTGAAGCTACTTCATTCAATCCACACGAAGCTGCGGATTGAATGAAGGAATCAAGGCTCGCATAGAATTAAACGGGGATTATTTCCGGCTGCTTGATAAAAGCGACTGCCGTTAACCCTATTGCTTGTTATTGTTTCATATTCACACTTTCTATCTGTTTTTTCGTTTGCTTTTCTTTGAACGTGAACCGCGGTTGATTGTAGTTGAAAACACGATATCGGCGTCATCCAGCACCGGATTTCTCTTTTTATCCTTATCTGAATGCGGTTTGTCTTTTTTCGGTGCCGAAAACACAAAATCATCTTCGTCCGACACCGGATTTCT
>ONSE01000145.1 GCA_900320415.1 uncultured Eubacteriales bacterium | reverse complement strand
TCTCCCGACGCGTTCCCCGCGAAGGAGATCGCCGAGATTTCCGCGCGTATTTTTCAGGAGAACCCCATCTCCGTGCTGCAGTACAGCGTGACGGAGGGTTATACTCCTCTGCGTCAGCATATGATGGAATATATGAAAACGAACCATCAGACAGGCTCCGACAACGACGATATTCTCATCACCACAGGCGCCCAGCAGATTATGGATCTCTGCACCAAGGCGCTCGTTAATGAGGGAGAGGTCGTCATCTGCGAGGCGCCGTCGTTTATCGGTTCTCTCAACACCTTCCGCAGCTACAACGCCAAGCTGGTCGGCGTGACGGTGGAGCCTGACGGCATGAGCACCGTGGAGCTGGAGGAAAAGCTGAAAGCGAATCCCAACGCGAAATTTATTTACACGATCCCGAACTTCCAGAATCCCTCGGGCGTCACCATGAGCCTTGAAAAGCGCAAAAAGGTCTATGATCTCGCCAGGCAGTACGGTGTGCTGATCCTCGAGGACAATCCCTACGGCGACCTGCGCTACAGCGGTGAGAACCTTCCCAATATCAAGAGCTTTGACACTGACGGCATTGTGATTTACGCGGGCTCCTTCTCCAAAGTGATTTCGCCCGGTATGCGTGTAGCGTACACCATCGCCCCCAAGGAGATTTTCCAGAAGCTGGTAGTCTGCAAGCAGGGCAATGACGTACACACCAACATCTGGTCACAGCGCGTCTGTGACGAGTTTATCACCAAATATGACTTTAACGCGCATTTGCAGATGCTGCGCGATATCTATACCAAAAAGGCGCAGTTCTGTATGGATCTGCTCGATAAATACTGCG
Source organism: uncultured Eubacteriales bacterium (assembly GCA_900320415.1). Lineage (GTDB taxonomy): Bacteria > Bacillota > Clostridia > Oscillospirales > Acutalibacteraceae > Ruminococcoides. Next base: position 15,729 of record ONSE01000145.1, on the reverse strand, counting down.
CACCCAACATCACCTATCACCGCATTGACGGCGGTCTGTTCATCTGGTGCGATCTTCCCGAGAGCGTGGATATGCCCGCCTTCTGCAAGACGGCGGTGCTCAATAAGGTGTGTGTCGTTCCCGGCAACGCCTTCCTGACCGACGAGACGGAGGAGTGCCACAGCTTCCGCATCAACTTCTCCACCCCGACCGACGAGCAGCTGGAGAAGGGTATCAAGATTCTCGGAGAGCTTGCCGCGCAGCTTCCCGTCTGATGTTTGACTGAAAAGAGGATAAAGCAAATGGAAAATACAACACCCGAAAAAAAGCAAGTCGTTTTCAGCGCGATACAGCCCAGCGGAACGATTACATTGGGCAATTACCTCGGAGCGATCCGCAACTGGGTGAAGATGCAGGAGGAATATAACTGCATTTACGCCCTCGCCGATCTCCACACCATCACCGTGCGCCAGGAGCCTGCCGTCATGCGCAGGAATATCATCGACGCCTACGCCTCCATTCTCGCCTGCGGCATTGACGTGGAGAAGAGCCTGTTTTTTATTCAGAGCCATGTACACACCCACGCCGAGCTTGCATGGGTGCTCAACTGCTACACCCAGTTCGGTGAGCTGTCACGTATGACGCAGTTCAAGGACAAGTCCCAGAAGCACGCCGACAATATCAATGCGGGTCTGTTCACCTATCCCGTACTCATGGCGGGCGATATTCTACTCTATCAGGCGGACAAGGTGCCTGTGGGAGCGGATCAGAAGCAGCATATTGAGATCACCTGCGACATAGCCAAGCGCTTCAACGGTCTTTACGGCAACGTATTCAAGATTCCCGAGGGCTTTATACCCAAGAACGGCGCGAGAGTCATGTCGCTGCAGAACCCGCTCAACAAGATGAGCAAGTCCGACGAAAATGTCAACGGCTGCGTTCACCTTCTGGATTCCCCCGAGGCGATCATGAGGAAGTTCAAGCGCGCCGTGACGGACAGCGATTCCTGTGTGCGCTTCGCCGAGGGCAAGGACGGCGTCAACAATCTGATGACCATCTACAGCGCCGTCACGGGCAAGACCTTTGAGCAGATCGAAAACGAGTTCGCGGGAAAGGGCTACGGCGACTTCAAGGCAGCTGTCGGCGAAGCCGTTATCGAGGAGCTGCGCCCCATCAGAGAGCGCTATGAGCGCCTGATCAAGGACAGGGCATACCTCGAGGAATGCTACCGCAGGGCGGACGAAATCGCTCTTAAAATCAGCCGCCGCACCATGGATAAGGTGATGAAGAAGGTTGGTTTTATCAAATGACGAAGATAGAGCGGAAGCTGTTTGACTGGGCAGGCGAAAATCTCATGCTGCTGGCATTCGTGGTTTTCACGGTGCTGGCGGTCGCTTTGCGGATCGCCTGTATTGACTATGAAAGCGGAGACTATTCCGCTTTTCTGAGCCCGTGGTACAACACGATCGCCGATGCGGGGATCGAGGGCCTGAAAACGCAGGTCGGCAACTACAATATCCCGTATCAGATATTGATTTATCTGATGACGCTCACGCCGCTTGATTCCCTGGACGCCTACAAGCTGCTGTCAGTGCTATTTGACTTTGCGCTGGCAGTATCCTGTGCGCTGGTGGTGAAGGAGTACCTCAAGGGGAAATTCTTTGACATCTTTCCGATGATGACCTACGCGGCAGTATTGCTTTCACTGACAGCCGTGATGAATTCCTCCTTCTGGGCGCAGTGTGACTCGATTTACACGTTCTTTATCGTGCTGGCGATTTATTTCATCATGCGGGAAAACTATCTTGTATCGTTCATTTTGCTGGGCGTGTCGCTGGCGTTCAAGCTGCAGATGGTTTTCATTTTGCCCCTCTTTCTCTATTACTGGGCTTCCACACGGAGGGTCAGCATTTTGCAGTTCTTTATTATTCCCGCCGTGGATGTCGTGATGTGCTTGCCCGTCGTGTTTATGGGAAGAAGCATCGGCGATATCATCAAGATTTACGTTGACCAGACTGACTACGGCAAGCAGATCCAAATGAACTATCCGAATATTTTCGCGTTCATGTGTGACGGAAAAAACACCGAGAATTACTATCTGCTCAAGGGCTTTGCCGTCCTGCTGACGATAACGGTGCTGGCTGCGGGAATGTTCGCGATCCTCCATAAAAAGACGGATCTGACGAACCGCAGGAACCTGTTGATGACAGGCATCTGGTCGGTGTTTACCTGCCTGATGTTCCTTTCGTCCATGCATGAGCGCTATTCCTACCTGCTGGATGTGCTGCTGCTGGTGTACTTCTTCGCGACGCGGAAGCACCCGTTCACAACGGTTATCGCGCTGCTGATCAGCCTGAGAGGCTACAGCTTCTATATTTTCCATGATTTTGAGGTCATCAGCCTCGGCATGACCTCGATCGTGAATATCTGCCTGTATGTCTGGGTTTCGTATCTCTTTATCAAAGAGGTGCTCCTGGGACAGGAGGTTTGCTTCCGCGCAAAACAGATCATTTAAAAATTTTCGGGCAGACAGGATTTCAGCTCCTGTCTGCCCGGTTTTTTATTTTTTCTCCGCGATGACAAGGTAGCGGTTAAATTTACCGCCCCCCGCGGGAGTGCAGGTGATCAGCGTGATCAGCTGGCGCCCCGGCTGAATAATGAAGTCGTCGGTCTGGGTGGGAGAGATGACCTTGGTGTTCACTACACTGTAGTCGATTGTCTCCCAGTAGTTGGTGAAGCTGACGGTATCACCGATGTCAAGATGGCGGATGTTATCAAAGAAGATCCTGCCGATGTAGCCGGTGTGGCCGGCGATGGCGACGTTGGTATCCTTCTCGTCGATCGGGAGGGATGTGCCGTAAAGATGCGCCGCTCCGTAGTTCATCACGTCGTCGCTCGCGCCGAGATAGATGGGAAGATAGAGGTCGATCGAGGGCGCGGAAAGGTAGCCGTAGACGTTGGAAAGCCCGTAGCTGCTCATTCTGAGCGCCGCCTTGGTGTAGTCGGAGGTGTCAACGGTGCCCTGGTGATAGAGGATCGAGGCGTTATATTCCTTGCTGTCCCTGTAGAGCCTGTCCAGATCGTCACGGAAGCTGACGGGGGAGTCATAGGTGCGGGTGTGAGTGACGACGTCAATGGGATAGCCCTCCCTGTCGATCTCGCCGCGCTCCACCGCCTCCTCATAGGTGTCGGCGGTGATCCCGAGGGTCTCCTTGAGAGGACTGTCGTCGGAAATCACGTTGTCGAGGGTTTCGGAGTATTCCTCAATGGCGGCGTTGGCGTTTTGCTGTCCGACGTAATTGGAAACAGGGGGGAAGAGCATCAGACCAATGCCCGTGAGCATCATCAGAAAAGCGATGATGAGCAGAATTTTTTTCCACGTTTTCAGCTTCATGATTCATTGTCCCTTTGCGATCTGCGCTTATTGCGGTGTATGAGAAGTACAACAGTTACCGTGACGGCAATCAAAAATCCCGCGATACCGAGGATAGCGGCAAGGTAGCTGACCTTGTAGCCGAGAAAATACAGATAGTTGTTGCTGGTGCTGACAGAGCGGATGACCTTTTCAGAGGGCTGTTTTTCTTCGTTCTGCTCCTCCTCGGAGTCAGTCTTGTCGTTTTCCACGCGTGTGCCCCTGACAAGCAGCCGGTGGGTGTTGACCGTGTAGGGGGTACAGGTCATCAGGGTGATCATATCCCTGCCCTCGGTCACATAAAGAGCCTCGACCTCGCTGGGGAGGATGACCTTGATCTGATCTACCTCGTATTTGAGAGTGCGGTTGAGCACGTAAATATAGAACTCATCGCCTTCCACGAGGTCGGGGAGGTAGTCGAACAGTGTTTTGGAGGGGAGTGCGGAATGCGCCGAAATGACGCAGTGTGTGCTGTCGCCGCCGATGGGGAGAGAGGTGTTCGCAAGATGTCCAGCGCCCTTTTCGAGCACCTCGTCGGAGGTTCCGTGATAGATGGGCAGAAAGACGTTGATTTTGGGGATCTCGATATAGCCGATGAGACCGTTGCCGTCGATGTCGAAGGTTTCGTCATAGTGCGCGCCGATTTTTTCATAGCTTTCCTTGTCGAAGGGGTCGGTCAGGACAACAGTGTCAGTGAGGCTGATGTTATACTTCTCCGCCTCCTCAAAAAAGCGGTTGACCTGATCCTCGGGCATCTTTTCCGCCTGCGTGAGTTTTTCATGCGCCTCGCTGCGGTCGTTGTAGTTGTTGATCATCGAACTGACGAGCGGATAGCTCAGGATCGCCAGACCGACGAGAAAAATCAGGATAATAAAGATAATGGGGAGCTTTCGTTTCATTTGCCTACCTCGCAGAATTCAATCACTCCCCCTATTATACAACAACGCGCCGATGAATTCAAGAGCCGTCTGAAAGACAAGAAAAAGAGGCGCGCCGCAGCACGCCCCTAAGAGGTAGAAAACCGAATTAATCGAAGAATTTGTCGTGGATAGCCTTGACAGCCTTGTCGGCGTCGTCAGCGTTGATGAGAACGGAGATCTTGATCTCGGAGGTAGAAATCATGTGGATGTTAATCTGAGCGTCATAGAGCGCCTCAAACATCTTGGTGGCAACGCCAGCGTGGCTCTCCATGCCCGCGCCGACGATGGAAATCTTGGCGACGTTGGTGTCGAGGAGGATCTCGTCCGCGCCGTGGTCGATCATGTAATCACTGAGGGCGTCAACGGCGTCCTGACCTCTGTTTTTTGCAACGGTGAAGCTGATGTCCTTCTTGCCGTCGTGACCGATGGACTGGAGGATGATGTCAACGTTGATGTCCTTCTTGGAAAGCTTGGAGAACATCTTGAACGCGATACCGGGAATGTTGGGTACGCCTGTAACCGAGATTCTTGCGATTTCTGTATCCTTGGCAACGCCGCTGATTAACATTTTTTCCATACTTTTTGTTCTCTCCTTTACGATAGTGCCGGGGGCATTGGTGAGTGAGGAAAGCACCTCAAGCTCGATATTGTATTTTTTCGCCATTTCTACGGAACGGTTGTTGAGCACCTGTGCGCCGAGGGTCGCGAGCTCGAGCATTTCGTCATAGGAAATCTCGTCGAGCTTTTTCGCGTTGGGAACCTTGCGCGGATCGGCGGTGAACACGCCCTCAACGTCGGTATAAATCTGGCAGAGGTCTGCGTTCATAGCTGCCGCGATGGCTACGGCGGAGGTGTCGGAGCCGCCTCTTCCGAGGGTGGTGATGTCGCCGAAGCGGGAAAGTCCCTGGAAGCCTGCCACGATGACGATGTTGTGTCTGTCGATCGCCGCGCGGATCCTGGAGGGATCCACTCTCTTGATCCTGGCCTTGGTGTGGGCGGAAGAGGTCGCGAAGCCTGCCTGCCAGCCGAGAAGAGAGGTGGCGTGATAGCCGAGCTTCTCGATCGCCATGGCAAGGAGAGCGATAGAAATCTGCTCGCCTGCCGCGAGAAGCATATCCTGCTCACGCTTGGAGGCTCTGGGATTGATTTCCATTTGCTTGTCAACCAGCACGTCGGTGAAGTCGCCCTGTGCGGAAACAACTACCACAACGTCGTTGCCCTTGGCAAAGGTGTCGGTGACAATCCTCGCCACGTTCATGACTCTCTCGGCATTCGCAACGGAAGTGCCGCCGAATTTCTGAACAATCAAACTCATTTCCTATATACTCCTTTGCTGAATAAATGACTGTGTTTGAAAACGCAAAACCGTATCCCCGCCGCGCTCCGCGGAGAGGGAGGACTTCACGCTGTAAGGGAAATATTACAAATCGCCGATGCGGATGGTGGAGAGAATTTCCACGTCGTCTGCGGCGAGCTTGTTGATTTTCTCAATAAACTGACCGTAGGGCATTTTCTCTGTGGTAAAGGCTGTGCGGTGGCTGCCGGGGGTGGAGATGGACTGAATGCTGCCAAACAGCGCCTCAGCCTTTGCCGCCACATTTTTGCCCTTGGCGCGTACATACATCGCGAACTCGGACTCGCTGACGCTGATGATATTATCGCCCTTGCCGTCCGCCCAGTAGAGGAAGCGGCGCTGCTTGAGATGCATACAGCAGTCCACGATATCCGCGACGACCGCGCTGGCGGTGGGCAGCTTGCCCGCGCCCTTGCCGTAGAAAACGACGTCGCCCGTGCAGTCTCCGCGCACCATGATGCCGTTGAACTCGTTGTCGATGTTGGCGAGCTGGCTCTTGAAGGGAACGAGCATGGGAGCGGTGACAATGTCGATCTTGCCGCTCGGCAGCTTCTTGACTCTGCCGATCAGCTTGATCACGCAGCCGAACTTCTCGGCGTACTTGACATCCTCGAGAGTGATGCGCGTGATGCCCTCGGTATGTACCATTTCGGGATAGACGTGCTTGCCGAACGCGAGGGAAGCGAGGATACAGATTTTGCGGCACGCGTCGTGACCCTCGATATCCGCCGCGGGATTTCTTTCCGCGAAGCCCAGATCCTGAGCCAGGCGCAGCGCGTCCTCAAACTGCATACCGTCCTCGATCATCTTGGTGAGGATGAAGTTGGTGGTGCCGTTCAGGATACCCGCCACCTCGTTGACGATGTTCGCGACAAGACACTGGTTCATGGGGCGGATGATGGGAATACCGCCGCCGACAGACGCCTCAAAGAGGAAGTTGACGTTTTCCTGTCTGGCGATCTCCAGAAGCTCCGCGCCGTAGGCCGCGACCAGCTCTTTGTTCGAGGTGACAACGCTCTTGCCTGCCTTGAGGCAGCGTTTCACAAACTCATAGGAGGGGTGGAGTCCGCCCATCACTTCGACCACAACGCGGATTTCGAGGTCGTTGATGATTTCCTCAAAGTCCTTGGTAAAGCGTTCGGCAATGGGGCTGTCGGGAAACTCACGCAGATCGAGGACTTTTTTGATGTAGATTTCCTCGCCGAGACTCGCGAAGAGCTTCTGCTTGTGAGTGAGGAGTATTTCGGCTACACCCGAGCCGACAACTCCGTGTCCCAGAATTGCTACTGATACCATATTATTCATACCATCCTTTTTGTTTATGTTAGTGGGTAATAGGCTAATGAAAAGTGACCGACAGTCCGTGACAGCGACCGGCGTCACGGATTTTCGGAGGCTTGGGATTGAGCGGGGTCTACAGGCTCAAATATGGTCGGGTCGGGCGTGTCGGAGGACTCGGGAGCCGACGAGCTGTCGCTGCTTTCGCCGGAGTGGGAGCTGCTCGAGCCGCTGCTCTCTCCGCTTGACTGCGAATCGGTGTAGTTCGAGGACTGGTTCCAGTCGTGGTTCCAGTCGTAGGTGTTATCCTCCTCGTACCACGCGGAACCGAAGGCGGGCATATTGTCCTCGGTGTAGTAGCCGATGTACTTGCCCGAAACATAGTCGGTGGAAACGACAAGACCCGTCACGGGGTTGTAGGTCGCCGCGATAACATTGGGCGAGAGGTTGTATTCCTTCTGCTCCTTGTCCTTGAGATATTCTCCCATGACCTTGGAGAAGAACTTGGCGGAGCGGGTGGTGTCGTTGATGTGCGCGGGGCTGTCAAAGCCTGTCCAGGTCGCCATGACGCCGTAGGGGGACATACCGCAGAACCAGCAGTCGTGATCGTCGTCGGTGGTACCTGTTTTTCCCACGATATCCCATCCCGAGATGCGCGCGTAGCTCGCGCGGGTGTGTTCACTGTTTTCCACATTGTAATGGAGCAGACGGTTCATGATCGTCGCTGTCTCGGCGGAGTAGGGCTGCTTGGGAACGGAGTCGCGGTTGTCGAGGATCACGTTGTCCTCGGAGTCGGTGATGTAGTAGTAGGTGTAGGGCTTGTGATAGAGTCCCTGGTTGCCCATGTAGCAGTATGCCGCCGCCATTTCGCGCACGGTAACACCGCCTGTCAGACCGCCCAGGGAGAGGGCGCCGATATTGTGGGCGTCCGCCTCGTTGAGGTTTTTGAAGTTCATCTTGGTGAGCGCCTTTTCGTAGGCGACGGTGGGACCTCCGATCAGCTCCATGACCTGAACCGCGGTGGCGTTGGAGGAACGCTCGATTGCGTCGGGGAGGAGGATCTCGCCGAGGTAGCCTCCGTAGGCGTTATGAGGACCGGAGATGTAGGTGCCCGAAGCCTCGTCATACTGATATTTCTCAATGGGTTCGTCGTTGACCTTTGAGGAGAAGTAGAGCTGCTTGGTGTCGATCGCGATGGGATAGCAGAACAGCGGCTTGATGGAGGAGCCGGGCTGCAGGGCGGAGTGAGCCGCTCTGTCCCACGCGAGGTCGGTGGTCTTGCGGTTGGAGCTGCCGACAGTGGCGATGACGCGGCCGTCGAAGTCCATCAGCACGGAGCCGAGCTCAATGCTCGGGTCGGCGCTTTTATCGATATTGAGAGCCTCTTTCTCAATGAAGTTCTGCATCTTCTCGTCCATTGCGCAGTAGATCTTGAGACCCTCGGTGTAGATTTTCTCACTCGCCGCGCCCTCGCTGATGTTGTAGTACTGCGCGAGGTCGGTTCTGAGGTCGTAGAAGAGCTGGTCGTAGTACCAGTTCTGAACATCGTTGTCATCATCGTCGTCATCGTCGTCCGAAACACTCTTGAAGCCGACGAAGGTCATGTCGGCGCTTTCCTTCATGGCAGCGTCGTATTCCTGCTTGGAGATGATCTCCTGGTCGTACATCTCGGAGAGGATCAGCTCGCGGCGTTCCCTGTTGTTCTCGGGATAGATGAGCGGATTCCAGCGGGAGGGGTTCTGCGTGATTCCCGCGATGGCGGCGCATTCCGCGAGGGAGCACTCCTTGATGCTCTTGTCAAAGTAGAGCTGGGCAGCCGCCTCTACGCCCTGGCAGTTGTTGCCGAAGTTGACTACGTTGAGGTACGCCTCAAGGATCTGATCCTTGGTGTACTCCTGCTCGAGCTTGAACGCCTTGCAGATCTCACGCAGCTTGCGGTTGATGCTCACCTCATTGTCGTCGGTGATGTTCTTGATGAGCTGCTGGGTGATGGTGGAGCCGCCGTAGGAGTCCTTGCCGGTCGCGAGCGTGAACACCGCCGAGAGGGTGCGCTGCCAGTCAACGCCGTTGTGCTCGTAGAAACGCTTGTCCTCGATAGCGACCTGCGCCTCCTTCATGTACTTCGGAATGTCCTGGTTGTCGACCCAGATGCGGTTCTCGGTGTCATAGAGCTTGCGTGCCTCAGTGAACTCGCCCGTGTCGCTGTCCTTGATGAAGATGCGGCTGGTCTGGTTCATGGACTTCGCCTTGAGGTCGATACCTGTCGGCTCGGAGGCAAGGGCATAGATATAGATGCCCAGCGAAACCGCCGTCACAATTCCCGCGATCGCCATGATGGAGAACACCGTCAGAAGGAATTTTCCCAGTCCCTTAAAGAACCGTTTCGCGCCGCTTTCGCTTCTTCTGTAGGTGATTTCGGGCTGCTCGGGGATCTTGCCCGTGTAGCTGCTGATATCCGTTTCACGTTTATTTCGCATAATAACTCCTTTTGCCTGAAAAAATTATTATAAGTAAGAGGCTCTCCTGTTCCGTTCCAAGGTACACCCGTTTGGTTTCCAAAGCATTAGTATTGTTTATTATAGCACTTTCGCGCGAAAAAATAAATAACAAAAAGAAATTTTTCAATAGAAAAAATGCATTTTGCCCCGCGTTATTTTATGAAAAAGAGTGAATAACGCCTTTCTTTTCGGCAATGCTATGAATAAACCGTGTGCAAAGGAGGTTTTATCATTATGAAAAACTCCGTCAAGCTGGCTGTTCTGGCCATAACGTGGCTCGTGCTGGCGGCGTGCGTCATCATCAGCACCGTGGCGAGGAATTCCGCCGCCTCCCGTCAGGATCCTGTGTCCCTGTCTGTTTCGAACGAGGACAAGCGTTATATCGTGGGCGAGAGGCAGGGGAGACTGGTGGTCTGGCGCGAGGGCGAGAGCGAGCCGTTCATGACGACGGATACCTTTACCTATACGCTGCCCAGGGCGGACAGAAACAAGCTGGGAGAGGGGATCCTTATCAAGGGCGACAGGGAGCTGCGCAGGACGCTGGAGGATTATTGCAGCTAGACGTTTTCCGCGGCGGAAGGGGGAAGGTGTTTTTACTTCCGTGCGAAAAGCCTTTGTCAAAAATCACCGACCTCCAACCGCTCTCTATTGTCATCTTACAGACAATCTTTCCATTGACTTTTCGCGTGTTTTGGGGTAATATTAATAGAGGTAATGCCAAAAATGTAACATTGGCGTTAATGTGCTGTTTTGATGGAATCAATTAATGAAATTTTGCAAATGTTGCGGGAAAGGAGATTACATATGATTTCTACCGTTATTGACCAGTCTCTCGGGCTGGAGTATCCCATCTTCCAGGGTGGCATGGCATGGGTGGCTGACGCGTCTCTTGCCGCGGGTGTTTCCAACGCGGGCGGTCTGGGTCTGATCGCCGCGATGAACTCCAACGGAGAGCAGCTCCGCGAGGAGATCCGCAAGTGCAAGGAGCTGACCGACAAGCCCTTTGGCGTGAACATCATGCTCATGAGTCCCTTTGCCGACGAGGTCTCCGACGTTGTTGTGGAGGAGGGCATCAAGGTCGTCACCACAGGCGCGGGCAATCCCGGCAAGTATATGGCGAAGTGGACAGAGGCAGGCATTAAGGTAATCCCCGTTGTTCCCAGCACCGCGCTCGCGAGAAAGATGGAAAAGATGGGCGCCTTCGCCGTCATCGCCGAGGGCGGCGAGAGCGGCGGCCACGTGGGCGAGCTGACGACTATGGCTCTCGTGCCCCAGGTGGTGGACGCGGTTTCGATTCCCGTCATCGCTGCGGGCGGTATCTGCGACGGCAGACAGGTCGCCGCGGCGTTCATGCTGGGCGCGGTAGGCGTTCAGGTCGGAACAAGATTTCTGGTAGCCGAGGAATGCACCATTTCTCAGGCATATAAAGACAAGGTCCTCAAGGCGAAGGATATTGACTCCGTTGTGACGGGCAAGCGTCTCGGTCATCCCGTGCGTTCCATCCGCAACGCCTTTACGAGAGAGTATTCCAAGGCGGAATATGATTCCTCCGCGGTCTCCGACGAGGAGCTGGAGAAAATGGCGGTAGGCGTTCTCAGGATCGCCGCCCGTGAGGGAGACGTCAGGAACGGCTGTGTACTCGCGGGACAGGTCGCGAGCATGGTCAAGAAGGAGCAGCCCGCTCGCGAGATCATCACCGAGATGTTTGACGAGGCGGAGGAAGTATTAAAGGGAGCGGCAAAATGGGTAAAATAGCGTTGGTATTTTCAGGACAGGGAGCGCAGTACAGCGGCATGGGCAAGGAGCTTTACGGAGCGTCCGCCGCGGCGAAGGCTGTCTACGACATGGCGGATTCCGTCCGTGAGGGTACCTCCCGCCAGTGCTTTGAGGGCACTGCCGAGGAGCTGAGCCGCACCGTCAACACCCAGCCCTGTGTATTCACCGCCGACCTGGCGGCGGCTTACGCCGTGAGGGAAAAGGGCATCTGTCCCGACTGCGTGGCAGGCTTCTCTCTCGGAGAGATCGCCGCGCTGGCATTTTCGGGCATTCTCAGCGATGAGGACGCCTTCCGTCTGGTCTGCACACGCGGCGAACTGATGGACAAGGCGGCGCGCGAAAATCCCGGCGCGATGGTCGCGGTCATGAAGATCACCCCCGCGCAGACCGAGGAGGTTTGCGCAAAATTTGAGAAAACCTATCCCGTCAACTACAATTCTCCCGCCCAGACCGTGGTGGCCACCACCGAGGAGAACGCCGAGGCGTTCTGCGCGGCGGTCAAGGAAATCGGCGGCAGAGCAAAGCGTCTCGCGGTCAGCGGCGCCTTTCATTCGCCCTTCATGGCGGCGGCGGCGGCAGGACTGGCGGACTATATGAAGGACGTTCCCTTCGGTGAGCCGGCGCTCCCGATTTATTCCGATTACACCGCGAAGCCCTATGAGGGCGACTATAAAGAGCTTGTCAGGGCACAGGTCGAGAATCCCGTCCGCTGGCAGACTATCGTTGAGAATATGATTGCCGACGGCGTGAACACCTTCATCGAGGTAGGCGTGGGCAAGACGCTGACAGGGCTGATCAAACGCATCAGCGGCGATGTCAAGGCTGTCGCCGTTGAAACGCCGGCAGATCTGGAAAGCTTATAAGTTTTTTACATAACATAAAGGATTGTCATATGAAGCATCGGTTTATCGGGACGGCAGCCGCTTTACTGGCGGCGCTGATGTGTACGGCGGCGTTTTCCGCCTGCACGGGTGTGAATAAAACGATCGACAAAAATGAAACGACGGCGGAAGCGACAGCTGCCGCTGTGACAACAGCGGCAGAGGAAACGACCTCGGTACCTCCTTCGGAGGCAACGACGCACGCAGCCGACGAGTATATCAGAATCGTGCGACAGGAGAAGTGGACGATGCCGTGGGGCGAGCAGACTCTGGAGTGTACCTGTGTGCAGCCCGAGCTGACCTTCTCCTCCGAGGACGCGGGAGAGGCAAACAGCGAGCTTGCAGAGCATTGCAGGTTTGTTTTTGAGGCTCTCGACAGGGGCGAGGAAATGAGCAACGTATCGAAGGGGGTTGAGTACAAGGCGTATCTCAACGGCAAAACCCTGAGTCTTGTGCAGATCACCCGCGCCCCCGTTAACCAAAGTGTATACTATTATGTATATAATTTCGACACCGAAAGCGGCACACGTCTCAGTGACGCGGAGCTGATTGAGGAGCGTGCCCTCACCACCGTGGAGGAGGCGAGAAGCCGGCTCAGCGAGCGCGAGGCGGAGTATTTTGACCAGAAAGCTTCGCAGGTGAACGGTATGCAGGATATGCTGGACAAAGCGAAGGAGCGGACGCTGAGCGACGAGTATCTCGACAAGGCGCGGTATTATCTCGCCGACAGGAACACGCTGAGCGCAATGTTTTACTATGTCTGGATAGCAGGCGCGGAGGCGTACTGCGACACCACTGAGGTCTTTCCTCATTTGCCCGAGTATTAAAGAAAGAGGGGTTATTATGAATTTTGCCAACAGAACAGCCGTTGTCACAGGCGGCTCACGCGGTATTGGACTTGCCATTGCCAAGAAGCTGGCGGAGGGCGGCGCCAACATCGCCATTCTCTACGTAGGCAACGAGAGCGAGGGCTTGAATGCCAAGCAGGAGCTGGAACAGTACGGCGTCAAGGTCGAGCAGTATTTCTGCAACGTCGCCGATTTCGAGGCCTCGAAGGAGGTCGTCGAAAAGGTGATCGCCGACTTCGGCGGCATTGACTACCTGATCAACAACGCGGGTATCACCCGTGACAAGCTGGTGCTCAACATGGAGGAGAGCGACTTTGACGCGGTCATCGACGTCAACCTCAAGGGCTCCTTCAACATGATCAAGCACACCTACAAGCATTTTATGAAAAAGCGCTTCGGCAGAATCGTGAGCACCTCTTCGATTGTCGGTCTGATCGGCAACGCGGGACAGGCGAACTACTCCGCGTCAAAGGCAGGCATCATTGGCATGACCAAGTCCGTTGCCCGCGAGCTGGCGGGCAGGGGCGTGACGGTCAACGCCGTCGCTCCCGGCTATATCGCCACCGACATGACCAACGCCCTGTCCGACAAGGTGAAGGACAGCATGAAGGCGCAGATCCCCGCCAAGAGGATCGGACTCCCCGAGGACGTAGCCAACGTGGTCGCGTTCCTCTGCTCCGACGAGGCGGCTTATGTAACGGGTGAAGTGATCCGCGTGGACGGCGGTCTCGCGATCTAAGGAGGGCAATATGGCAAGACGAGTGGTAGTGACGGGATTAGGCGCGGTCAGCCCTGTGGGCAACAGCGTCCCCGAAATGTGGGAAAATATGGTCAACGGTGTGAACGGCATCGAGGAGATCACCGCGTTCGACACCTCTGACCTCAAGGTACATATCGCGGGCACGGTCAAGAATTTCGCGCCCGAAAAATATTTCGAAAAGAGAGAGGCAAAGAAGCTCGACATCTACTGCCAGTACGCCATCGCGGCGGCGCAGGAAGCGGTGGACGACAGCGGTATTCTCGGTCACATCGACGAGAACCGCTTCGGCGTCTACATCGGCGCGGGCATCGGCGGTCTCAATACCTTTGTGAACAACACCGTCGGCATGGAAAAGGGCGGTCCGAGAAAGGTTTCACCGTTCTTCATCCCCATGATGATCGGCAACATCGCCACGGGCAACGTCGCCATCCGCTTCGGCGCGAAGGGCGTTTCTCTCTCTGTTATGAGCGCCTGCGCGACGGGCACCAACTCCATCGGTGAGGCGTTCCACGCCGTCAAGGACGGCTACGCCGACGCGATCATCGCGGGCGGCGCCGAGGCGGTTGTCGCGAGACTGACCGTCGCGGGCTTCCAGAACATGAAGGCGCTCTCCACAAATCCCGATCCCGACAAGGCGTCCCGTCCGTTTGACAAGGACAGAGACGGCTTCGTCATGGGCGAGGGCGCGGGTATGCTGATCCTCGAGGAATATGAGCACGCCAAGGCGCGCGGAGCGAAGATTTACGCCGAGTTCAGCGGCTACGGCAACACCTGTGACGCGCACCACGTCACCGCTCCCGATCCCGAGGGCGCGGGACTTGCCCGGGCGATTCAGATCGCCTTTGAGGAGGCGAAGGTCGCGGACGACGCGAATATCTACATCAACGCGCACGGAACCTCCACCCACCTCAACGACCTCACCGAGACGCTGGCAATCAAGACCGCCCTCGGCGAGAAGGCATACGACGCGAGCATCAGCTCCACCAAGTCCATGACAGGTCATATGCTCGGCGCGACGGGCGCGATAGAGGCGATCGCGGCAGTCAAGGCAATCGAGGACGGTATCGTTCCGCCCACCATTCACCTCGACGAGCCGGAGGAGGGACTTGATCTCGACTACACGCCCAACGTTGCGAAGAAGCGCGACATCGACGTCGCCGCCTCCACCAACCTGGGCTTCGGCGGTCACGACGCCTGTGTGGTATTCAAGAAAATCAGCGAATAAGCAATAACGGCTGAAATCCGACATCTGACAACTTACAACCGAAAGGGAAGTTTATCATGTTTAACATAGACGAAATCAAGGAATTAATGGCGCTTCTCGAGAACTCAACGCTTTCCGTACTCGAGGTAAAGCAGGATAACGTGAAGGTCAGGCTTGAAAAGCCCGCCGTTCCCAACGCCGCTCCCGCCGTAACGGTGACGACGCCTGCCGTGCAGGCAGCTCCCGCAGCCGTTCCCACCGTTGAGGTGGACGCGGGCAAGAGCATCACCGCGCCGATTGTCGGCGTGTTCTACGCCGCTCCCTCTCCCGACAGCGACCCCTACGTGAGTGTCGGCAAGAGAGTCAAGAAGGGCGACGTTGTCTGCATTATTGAGGCGATGAAGTGCATGAATGAGATCCAGGCGGAGGAGGACGGCGAGATCACCGCCGTACTCGCGACCAACGGCGAGCTGGTGGAATACGGCCAGCCGCTCTTCGCTATCAGATAAGGAGCCTGCCATGAACCAGGAAGAAATCAAGAAAATCCTTCCTCACCGCGACAATATGCTGCTGGTAGAGGAGTCCGAGGTCGTTGACGAGACCACCGCGAAGGGCAGATATACCATCAAGGGCGACGAGTTCTTTTTGCAGGGACATTTTCCGGGGAATCCCGTTGTGCCGGGCGTGATCCTCTGTGAAATGATGGGACAGGCGAGCTGCTGCCTGCTTGCCGACAAGGTGAGCGACTGCACGCCCTATTTCACCAAGATGAACAACGTCAAGTTCAAGAATCCCGTCAAGCCCGGCGACACCCTCGAG
>ONSE01000142.1 GCA_900320415.1 uncultured Eubacteriales bacterium | reverse complement strand
GTGATTGCCGTTTTTGACGATTACAACAAGCTGACGGGGGAGGTTTCCTATGAGGCCTTCGCCAAGTTCTTCAAGCTTGCCGAGCGCGAGGAAGCCGTGGCTCTGAAAAACGCGGTCGCCGCCTGTTTCTCGGACAGCGCGGCAGCCTCCACGGAGAGAAACGCGGGAATACGCGAGTGCTTCCGCCGCGAATCGGGAATCTACGCCGGCTGCGTCCAGTTCAGTGAAACGCACGCCTTCGTCGGACTGACCTGCAAGGTGTTCAGCGACAGCGCGATGATGGTCTTTTACGCGCCGCCCAAGCGCAGTGACCAGAGCTATATCGGCGGTCTGGGCGCCGTCTGCTCCGTCACCCACGGCAGCAGCCATATGCCCGCCGCGCAGAAGATCCTTCTCTCCAAATCGAGACTGCGCTGCTCCGACGCGGTGATAGCCAAGCACCTGACCCTTTCCTCCGCTCCGATCGAGCTGGGCAGTCAGGCAAAGCTGCTCACCGAGATCTGCACCAAGCTTTTCGGAGCGGGCACACAGCTCAACTTTTTGGACGACAGCGACAAGAGCGCGATCATCACCGAGCGTCTCAACCAGCTCGTGCGCGACTATATCCAGAACAGCATTTTCAGCGTCGGCAGCGTCAGTCCCGACGAGGACAAGCAGGTTTATAATCTGATCAAAAAATATTCATAAGGGGGAACAGCGATGAAAAAGCATACCAACCAGAACGCGGCATATGTACTTCATTACTTCGAGAGCAAGGGCGGCGACCGCCCCGGGGAAATCGAACGCGCCTTCGCGCTTTTTGATTCGCTGGACTATGAGGGCAAGGATACCGAGGAACGCTACCGTCAGGCGTATATCATGTGCCGCTATATGCAGCCCGAGACCCAGGACGTGATCACCCTGCTCTTCTCCCCCGCCTTCCTGACAGGAGTCTTCCGCTATGAACACCTCCGCGGAGCGTTCGCAAAGGAACGCTCCAAATATCTCTTTACACTGATTTCCGACTGCGTGTCCGACACGCGGCGCAATAAAGTCATCAGCGGCACCGCCGGCTGCGACTACAACGCCATGCTCGCCGTATGTGACAACACACTCGACCGCATTATGGACATCATGGCGTGCAGAGGGCTCGCGGACACCGAGGTGATCCGCAAGGCATATCAGATCGCGCGCGGCGCGCACGCTGAGGTGCTCCGTCAATCGGGAGAGCCGTATCTGAACCATCCCGTCGCCGTCGCCGGGATCCTCGCCGAGATCGGGGTGGAAAGCGCGGTCGTCGCGGCGGCGCTCCTGCACGATGTGATCGAGGATTCACACTGTACACGCGGCGACATTGCCCTCCGCTGCGGAGAGCAGGTCGCCAAGCTCGTGGACGCCGTCACCTCTGTTCACAAGCAGTACGCGAGCTCGCATATGAGCGGTGAATACAGCGCGGACAAAACCGAGCTGGACAAAAAAAGCTTTGAAAAGCTCGTTGTGGCGGTCAACTCCGACCGCCGTATGATTTTCGCCCTGTATATCAAGGCAGCCGACCGCATCCACAATCTCAGCACCATGGACGTCATGAGCGGAGAGAAAAAACACAACAAAACCGATGAGACCGAATACGACTATCTGCCGCTGTTCAAGCGGTTCGGTCTGCGCTACTTTGTCAGCCGCATCGACGATCTCATGTGGCGCAATGTGAATCCCATGCTCTACGGGGAATTTCAGGCGCAGTACGAAACGATCCTGCGTCAGAACATGGAATTTGTCGAGGACCTCAAGGCTATTCTGGAGCAGCAGGTATTTGACGATATCGGCACCCTCTGCAAATCCGAGCCGTGTATCGGGGAATTTCGCTACACAACCGCCGTCAGACCCTACCTTCCCGCGCAGGTTTACGCCCGTCTGGTCAAAAAGTCGCCCAACGAGGAGGTCACCGCTGACATGATCGGCAAGCACAGGATCCCCCTCTGCGACATTGATATCATCCTCGATAATTTTGACCGCAGAGGCACGATCGAGAAATTCGCCCGTCTGTTCATCAAGTCGTTTTTTCAGATCCTCTCCCCCACAGGCAGAGTGATCACCGACTTCACCATGGACATTCACAACCGCTTCACCGTTTCCGTGCGCGACAGCTACAGCAACATCATCCGCCTCTGTTTCGCGCTGCGCAGAGATTATCTCGCCTACAATTTCGGCAGCCTCAAGGATGTTCCGATCGAAAACACCCCCGGCAGAACCTATATGGGCAGCGAGATGATCCACGTCAAGCTGCGCAGCGGCAAGCGCATCGAACTGCCGAAGGGAGCGTCCGTCCTGGATGCGGCGTTCGCCATTCATCCCGACATCGGCATGACCGCCAAGGGCGCCCTGATCAACGGCGAGCAGGTTTCGCTTTACAACCTGCTCCACGACGGCGACAAGGTGGAGATCTTCGCCGACACCGAGCGCGTCGGAGGCGTGCGCACCAGGTACATTCCTCACGTCCGCATCGGCTGGCTGGAGTACGTGGTCACCAAGTACGCCAAGCACATCATCGTCAAAACCCTTGAAAACCGCTACGGCGACGCCGACCCCGCCGATACCCATAAGGCGCCCGACGAGGCCGTCGCGACTGTTTCACGGGGCATCATAAAAAATCTGCTGGCTGACGGAGATCCGGGAGGTGCAGAAAATGAATAAACTGGTTTCAAAACACTTGTTCGCTATCCATTCCATGCTTACGGATAACGGCACGCCTCTCTCCGAGGAGCGGTGGCAGGTATTAAATGACGTAGCCGCCGCTCCCTTCCGTCAGAATGAAAACTATTACTATATCTACCGTTCCGTCGCCGCCAAGGCCGCCAAGCTGGGCTGCGAAATGGTGAAAAGAAAGCCCTTTGAACAGCAGAATGAACTGACCGCCGTAGTCGCGGCGCTGACGATGCTCGAGGTAAACGGCATCAGGCTCGCCGATTACAGAAAGGATATCGACACCCTGCGCGCCTGCTTTGCCTCCAACGACGTCACGGGCGCGGAGGCGTGGCTGGAACAGCACAGACAAGCCGGCACAGATTGCTGTTGATCCGCGGTCAACAGCCGCCGCTCTTACGGACGACCGAATAATCGCTTGAAATCGCCGTAGCACTGTGCCCTACTTTAACGGCAAAATCTTAGCTGAATCCCATATTGACCCCGAGGGCTACGTGCTCTTTGAGGAAAGTTCACACCCCTGTAAGCTGACAGGCGGCTTTGACGAAGAGGCATACAAGACGCTGTTGGTTCAATCAGGCATCGCGGTTTGACGCCGATCAGGATCAGCTGTATTTTCAGCAGAAAACATTTGCCCGACAACGCGCAGCACGCTGTCGGGCGATTTTTATCTTGAGGTGTTTGGGAATTTTGAAGGGGCTGCATTAATATTTGTTCGGGCTCCGAATGTTTTGGACAATTTGATTCTGTTACCGAAATAATGAGCCGATAATGAACCGCAGCGGCTTTTCATATAAAGAAAAACCCCGAAAGTCACATTTTAAGCGACCTTCGGGATACCGAGGTTGGTGCGAGTGTTCATAACGGACTTTTGAAAAATTCAGGTTTTATCGGCAGTTACACACATTTCTCGCTCGCACATTTGTGAT
>ONSE01000005.1 GCA_900320415.1 uncultured Eubacteriales bacterium | reverse complement strand
TATTTCACCAAGATGAACAACGTCAAGTTCAAGAATCCCGTCAAGCCCGGCGACACCCTCGAGAGCGTCTGCACCCTCACCAAGAACAGGGGTCCGTTCTATTTTATCGACGCCAAGGGCTACGTGGACGGCAAGCTGTGCGTCAGCGCGGAGCTTTCGTTCGCGCTGATTCCCAATGAAGGATGAGGTTGAAGAAAAATGTTTTCCAAGATACTAATTGCCAACCGCGGCGAGATCGCGGTGCGCATCATCCGCGCCTGCCGTGAGATGGGCATTTCCACCGTGGCGATATACTCCCAGGCGGACAAGGACGCCATGCACGTCCAGCTTGCCGACGAGAGCTACTGCGTGGGCGGCAACCGCGTCGCCGACAGCTATCTCAATATACCCGCCATTCTGACGGTAGCGGTGGAGAGCGGCGCGCAGGCGATTCATCCCGGCTACGGACTGCTCAGCGAGAACGCCAAGTTTGTTTCTCTCTGCGAGCAGTGCAACATCAACTTTATCGGACCGACCTCCTCGATGATCGGGATGCTCGGCGACAAGGACATGGCGCGCAAGACCATGCGCGCGGCAGGCGTCCCCGTCACTCCCGGCTGCGATATCGTGGAGGACGTGGCGCTGGCTAAGGCGGAGGCGGAGAAGATCGGCTTCCCCCTGCTGATCAAGGCGCGCTCGGGCGGCGGCGGCAAGGGTATCCGCCGCGTAGATGCCATCGAGCAGTTTGAGGACGCGTTCCTCTCCGCGTCCGCGGAGGCGAAGGCGGCGTTCGGCGACGGCACGTGCTACCTCGAAAAGTTCATCTTCCCCGTCAAGCACATTGAAATGCAGCTTCTCTGCGACAAGTATGACAACATCATCTGTCTCGGAGAGCGCGAGTGTTCGGTGCAGCGCAAGAACCAGAAGATGATTGAGGAAAGCCCCAGCCCCGCCCTCGATGAAAAGACCAGAAAGCAGATGATGATCGCCGCGGTCAAGGCGGCGAAGGCGGTACACTACGTCAACGCGGGCACTGTGGAGTTTCTGCTGGATCAGAATAACCATTTCTATTTCATGGAGATGAATACACGTCTGCAGGTAGAGCACGGCGTCACCGAGATGGTGACGGGACTCGACATCGTGCAGTGGCAGATCCGTATCGCCGCCGGCGCGAAGCTCACCAGAACGCAGGACAGCATCTTCACACACGGCAACGTCATCGAGTGCCGCATCAACGCCGAGAACCCCGAGAAGGGCTTCCGTCCCAGCTGCGGCAGGATCAGGCGTCTCCACACTCCCGGCGGCTCCTTTGTGCGCTTTGATACCGCGATTTATCAGGACTATTTTGTGCCGCCCTACTACGATTCCATGATCGGCAAGCTGATCGTGCAGGCGAGAACACGCCCCGAGGCGATCCGCAAGATGAAGATGGCGCTCTCGGAGCTGACGATTGACGGCATTGATATCAACCGCAATATTCTCGCGGAGATTCTCTCGGACGAAAAGTTTGTCACGGGCGAGTACACCACGGATTTCATGCAGGAGTTCGAGAAGGCTCACCAAAAGAGTGAGGGCTGAGCCGTTCCCGAAGCGAGGAAATTCGTTGAGAGCTGATAAACCATTCCCGCGCGGACGCGAAGAAAGAGAGTACGCGAATCGAAAAAGAGGAAACATATGGACTTTTTTGCTTTTGTAAAACCGAAAAACGAGCTGGAGAATTCCGCTGAAAAACAACAGAATGTCCCCTTTGTGCCTGAGGAAATGTGGATCAAGTGTCCCAAGTGCAACACCCTGCTCCTCACCACCGATATGGAGGAGAACCTGCGTGTCTGCACGCACTGCGACCACCATTTCCGCATGAACGCAAGACAACGCATTGCGCTGCTGGCGGACAAGCATTCCTTCAGGGAAAGCGACAAGGATCTGACGAGCCGAAACCTGCTCGATTTCCCCGGCTATGACGAAAAGCTGGAAAAGGCGAAGAAAAAAGCGAACGAGTCCGTGCGCTGCGGCGAATGCACCATCGAAGGCATCCGCTCCGTGCTCTGCGTGATGGACGCGGATTTCATGATGGGCAGTATGGGTACCGTTACGGGCGAAAAAATCACCCGAGCCTTTGAGTACGCGACAGAGCAGTCGCTTCCGATCGTGGTCTGCACCGTATCGGGAGGCGCGAGAATGCAGGAGGGTATCCTCAGCCTGATGCAGATGGCGAAAACCTCGGGCGCGGTCAAGCGTCACAGCGACGCGGGGCTGCTGTATATCACCGTGCTGACAGATCCCACCACGGGCGGCGTCACAGCCTCCTTTGCCATGGAGGGCGATATCATTCTCGCCGAGCCGAACGCGCTGGTCGCCTTTGCGGGACCGCGCGTCATCGAGCAGACAATGCGCCAGAAGCTCCCCAAGGACTTCCAGACGGCGGAGTTTGTTCTCCAGAAGGGCTTTATTGACGCGGTCGTCAAGCGCGATATGCTCAAGCCGACGATCGCCAGGCTTTTGAAACTGCACGGCTACGGGGAGGGTTAACAATGTCCGCGAATACGACGACTAACACCAACACCAATCCCGCCTATGAAAAGGTGCTCGCGGCGCGCGACGCCTCAAGACTGACGGCGATTGACTATATAAAAAATATGTTCGGCGACAGCTTCTTTGAACTGCACGGCGACAGAAGATTTGCCGACGATAAGGCGATCATCGGCGGTCTGGGGATGCTTTACGAAACGCCTGTCACCGTTATCGGCATTGAAAAGGGAAGAAACACCAAGGAGCGCATGGAGCGCAACTTCGGCCAGGCGCATCCCGAGGGCTACCGCAAGGCGCTGCGTCTGATGAAGCAGGCGGAGAAGTTCCGCCGTCCCGTGCTTTGTCTGGTTGACACCAGCGGAGCCTATCCCGGAATCGGTGCCGAGGAGAGAGGTCAGGGTCAGGCGATTGCCGAGAACCTGATGGAAATGATGACGCTCAAAACACCTGTCCTCACCATTCTGATCGGTGAGGGCGGCAGCGGCGGCGCGCTCGCGCTTGCGGTTGCCGATGAGGTGTGGATGCTCGAGAATTCCGTATATTCCGTTATTTCACCCGAGGGCTGCGCCTCCATTCTCTGGAAGGACAGCGCCAAGGCGCCCGATGCCGCTGCCGCTCTCAAGCTGACAGCGCAGGATTTGTTCGGCTTCGGCGTGATTGAGCGTATTATCCGCCAGCCCAAGGCGGACGATCTGGCGATGTTCGAGAGTCTGAAGCTGCTCGTGCTGCGTACCTTTGAAAAGAACCTCGCTCTCACCGACGAGGAACTGCTGGAGAGACGCTACGCCCGCTTCCGTAAAATCGGATGTCAGAAAGCGTAAATATCAATAATGACTGAGAAAAAACAGGCTGATTCAAGGTTTTCCTGCCTTTGAATCAGCCTGCTTGTTTTTTTATCCTAATGTTTCTTCGAGATAGGCGACCGCTTCGTCGAGATAGTTGCCGTCGAAGCTTTCCGCTCTGCCCTCGTCAGCCTTTGCCGCGAGTTCGGGGTCGATCGGCAGCTTCGCGATGACCTTCGTGTTGTACTTCGCCGCGATGTCGTCAATGTGGCTCTCACCGAATACGCTGTGATGCTTGCCGCAGTCGGGGCAGACAAAATAGCTCATGTTCTCTACCAGACCGAGCACGGGAATGTTCATCATATCCGCCATCTTGACAGCCTTTTCGACGATCATCGAGACCAGCTCCTGCGGAGAGGCGACGACGATGATGCCGTCGAGAGGGAGGCTCTGGAACACGGTCAGTGGAATATCGCCTGTTCCGGGCGGCATATCAACGAACATATAGTCCACCTCGTTCCAGATAACGTCGGTCCAGAACTGCTTGACGGTGCCGACGATCATCGGCGAACGCCATACAACGGGGTCGGTCTCCTCCTTGAGCAGGAGATTGATGGACATGATCTCGATTCCTGTTTCGGTGACGGCAGGCAGAATTCCCATTTCGCTGCCCATCGCCTTTTCGTGAATACCGAACGCCTTCGGAATCGAGGGGCCTGTGATATCCGCGTCAAGAATCGCAACCTTTTTGCCGGCGCGGTTCAGCGCGACAGCCAGCTGAGAGGTTACCATGCTCTTTCCGACGCCGCCCTTGCCCGAAACCACGCCGATAACGTGCTTGACGGAGCTGTATTGGTTCAGCGGCTCGTGTAAATCCTGCTCGCCGCCGCAGCTTGAGCTGCAGTTGGAGCAATCGTGATTGCATCCCATAGTGTTACATCCTCATTTCATTGTAATAATAAAAGGGGAGTTGTGCGGCAACTCCCCGATAAAGATACCTTGGTATTTTATTCTGCCTTATCGGCAGCTTCCTCTGTTTTTTCTTCGGCGTTCTCCGCGGCTTCCTCCGCTTTCTCCTCAACGGTGTTTTCAGCGGTCTCGGCGGCTTCCTCTGCATTCTCTTCCGTTTTGTCTTCTTCCTTTTCCGCAGCCTCGAGAATATCGGCTTCTACGCCGCCCTCAAGCACCTCGGTTTCCTCTTCTTCCTCTTCCTCGGGAGCGGTCTCAAAGCCGCTGAAGAAGGTGTAGGGGACGCCGTAGCCCAGCGCAACGGCCGCGAGAGCGGTGATCACGCTTACGGTACCCGCACTGCCCGCGAAAAAGCTGCTCAGAGGCATGAACTTCGCCACGGAAGCCACGAGAATGTAGAGAGAGGGGAGAACCAGTACGATCAGCGTGACGGCGGAAAAGCGCTTGACAGGCTTGCCGTCGCCGACTCTTGTCGCGTAGAATACAAGCAGGCCGAATACGGCGTAAATCAGAATGTTGACAACAGTCGCCGCCGTCGCCTCGAGGTTCGCGGTGAACTGTGTGAAAAAGTGCGCGCAAACGATGAACGCGAGAATCAGAAATGCAGAGAAAAACAGATTGATATTTTCTCTTTTATCAGGTTTTTTCAAAATCATTACCTCCAATGGATTTATAATCGATTCTATTTTATCACAATAGCGTGATAAATGCAAGCGGTTTTGGAGGGGAGATTCAATGTAGAATATCAGTCGCCGGTGCTTTTCGCTTTCGCGACCATGCAGCACCAGCCGTTTTCGAGGTGTTCCTCGATGACGTCAAAGCAGCGGCTTACCTCTGCCTTGACCTCCTCGGCGCGTGTGTCGATAATCCCGCTCATGATATAGACCGCGCCGGGCTTCATGAAATCGCGCACGCCCTTGGAGAGAAACTTGATCGCGTCCGCGACGATGTTGGCAAGTACGATGTCAAACCTGCCCTTCACCTTTTCGGTGAAGCTGCCGCAAAGGGGCGTAAAGCGGTCGCCCACTCCGTTGAGCTCAGCGTTTTCCGCTGCGGTGCGCACCGCGACGTCATCAATATCCACTCCTACAGCGGCGGATGCGCCTGTCAGCAGAGCGGCAATCGCGAGAATACCGCTGCCGCAGCCCACGTCAAGCACAGTGTCGCCCTGTTTCATGTACTTCTCGCACATCTCCAGACAGAGGCGCGTGGTGTCGTGACCTCCTGTGCCGAACGCGAGACCGGGGTCAATATGGAGCGCGGTCCTGCCCTGTGTGTCACAATTTTCATACCAGCTCGGTACGATCATCAGCTTTTCGCCGACGGGAAGGGGAGAAAAGTATTTTTTCCAGTTGTTGCGCCAGTCCTCCTCGGCGCAGTTGAGCAGCTCGATCTCATGCGCGATCCCCTCCGCTTCATAGCGCTCGCTCAGAAACGCGACCGCCTCGGCAGGGGAGACGTCAGGCTCGAGATAGATGTGGACAAAGGCGCGGCTCCTGTCCTTTTGGAGCAAATCCTCGTCGATGAGGTCGATGTGCGCGATATCCTCCACCGTCTGCTCAAGATTGGTGTAGTCCTCAATGTAGATGCCGTAGGGTACGACGACATTCGCGATGTCGCTCGCCCTGTCGATATCCGCGGCATTGACGGATATTTTTATTTCAGTCCAGTTGTTCATGGTGATGTCGTTATCAGTTGTCGGTAAACGCCGATTTCAGCTTTTCAAAGAAGCTTTTGCGTTTGGCGTAATTCTTTTCTGTGGTGCTCTGGTCAAACTGGCGGATCAATTCCTTCTGCTTTGTGTTGAGGTTTTTGGGGATCTCCACCACTACGCGGCAGTACTGGTCGCCCTTTCCGTAGCCGCCGAGATGCGGGATACCTCTGCCCTTGAGTTTGAACACGTCATTCGGCTGCGTACCCTCGTGAATGGTGTACTTGACCTTTCCCTCCAGCGTGGGCACGGTGACCTCCGCGCCGAGAGCCGCCTGCGCAAACGTCAGGGGAAGGTCGCACCAGACGTCGTCGCCCCTGCGCTCATAGAGCGAGTGCTTGCGGACGTTGATGTAAACGTGTAAATCGCCCTTGGGGCCGCCGTTGCTGCCCGCGTTGCCGTGGCCGCCGACATTGAGGATCTGCGAGTCCTTGATGCCCGCCGGGATCGTAACGTCTACGGTGTGGGCGCGGCGGTGTTTGCCCGAGCCGTTGCATTTGCGGCAGGGTGTGTCGATCAGCTTTCCTCTGCCGTGACACGCGTCACAGGTGCGCTGGGTCTGTACCACGCCGAACGGCGTTCTCTGGTTGATGGAAACCCTTCCCGAGCCGCCGCAGGCGGAACAGGGTTTGGGCTGTGTGCCCGGCTGCGCGCCCGTGCCGTGACATTCCTCACAGGTGTCTATGCTGTTGTAGCTTACCTTTTTGGTGACGCCCTTGGCGCTTTCCTCAAAGGTGATGGTGACGCTTGCCTCGACGTCGCTGCCGCGCTGGGGCGCGTTGGCACTGCGTCTGCCGCCGAAGCCGCCTCCGAAGAAGCTCGAGAAGATATCGCCGAAGTCCATATCGACGCCGAACGGACTGCCTCCGCCCGCGCCTGCTCCATAGTTGGGGTCTACGCCCGCGTGACCAAACTGGTCATAGCGCGCGCGCTTCTCGCTGTCGGAGAGAACCTCGTAGGCTTCGTTGACCTCCTTGAACTTTTCCTCGCACTCCTTGTCGCCGGGGTGGAGGTCGGGATGGTATTTTTTGGCGCTCTGTCGGTACGCCTTTTTGATTTCATCCTCGCTTGCGCCCTTCTGAACGCCGAGGACCTCATAATAATCTCTCTTATCAGCCATTTATTTTATCTCCGTGTAGATAGAGCGGACTTGGAGGTTACCTCGGTTGCCCGCGTCATAAGTCGTTCTATCGGTTACTGCCGC
>ONSE01000229.1 GCA_900320415.1 uncultured Eubacteriales bacterium | reverse complement strand
GGGAAAGCGGAAAAGTCCGATAAAACCTGACAAAACGCGGCAATAATTCCAAAATAGAAATTAAAAATTACACAAACAACGAACATATTTTTGTACTATTTGACTATTCTGTTAAGTTGAAATAAGCAAAATCATTCTTTATTCAAATTAATCGGCAAAATACTGCACAAAGATTTTGATAAAAATATGTGCAACCTGTCATTTTGCCTGTTGAGAAAAGACAAATCGTTACTTTAGCCCTTGAAAAGAAGGGTAAAAAATTGTATAATGATACACAGAAGGAAGGACAAAGACCGCATAATTACTGGATTTTGATTTTCGGAAATTGTCTGATTTTAACATCGGTAAAATGTAATGTTCATTTTGAGACATTCATTTTCATAAAACACACAATCGCGAAGCAGGCTGTCATTGACAGCCTGCTTTGCTGTTTTCTCATATGCGGATGCTTTGCGTGAAATAGTACTTGTCAAAACTCTCGTAAGATGCTACAATAATGTGGACAAAACTGCCAAAAACCAAACGGAGGAAATAGAAATGAAGGTAAAAATCATAACAGACAGCACGGCAGACCTTTCTCCCGAGCTGATAAAGCAGTATGATATCAGCGTGGTGCCGCTCTATGTAGTGATGGGCGACCGCATCAGCAAGGACGGCGTGGAGGCGACGCCCGAGGACATCTACGCGTATGTGGACGCGACCGCCAAGCTGCCCAAGACCTCAGCCCCCAACCTCAACGATTTTCTGAGCGCCTTTGAAAACTGGCGCAGTCAGGGCTATGACGTTGTACACTTCAACATCAGCTCCGACTTTTCCAGCTCCCACGCCACCGCCCGCATGGCGGCGAAGGAGGTCGGAGGCGTCGAGGTAGTCGATACGCGCAACCTCTCGACAGGCTCGGGACTGGTGGTGCTGCACGCCTGCGAGATGGCGCGGAAGGGTGCGGGCGCAAAGGAAATCGCGCGGGAGTGCCGCGCGCTCACGGACAGGGTAGAGGCGAGCTTTGTGGTAGACAGCATCGACTACCTGCGCATGGGAGGACGCTGCTCCTCCGTGGCGGCGCTGGGCGCGAACCTCCTGAAGCTCAAGCCCTGCATCGAGGTCACGGACGGCAAGATGAAGTCGGGCAAGAAATACCGCGGCAGCATTGACAAGGTCATACTCGCCTACGTGACGGAGCGTCTGAAAAACCGTGACGACATCGACCTGCACCGCATATTCATCACGCACACGCGCTGCACCGAGGAGATCGTGCAGAAGGTCAGGCAGAAGATCACGGAGCTGCAGCCGGGCTTTGAGGAGATACTCGAAACCACGGCGGGCTGCACCATTACCTCGCACTGCGGCCCCTACACTCTCGGCGTGCTCTTTATCCGCAGCAAATAAGAAACCGAAAAGACGACAAAAGCCGCAAAAGAGCCGTTCCAAACCCTCTCGGGTCGGGAACGGCTCTTTTTCATCCGGTTTACTCTTGTTCTTATTCTTCCCAGTTGTGCCAGACGTTCTGGATATCGTCGTTATCCTCGAACATATCGAGCATCTTCTGCATCTTGACGGCGCTTTCCTCGTCCTCGATCTTTGTGTAGGTGCCGGGAACCATCTCCAGCTCCGCCGAAGCGAAAACATAACCGAGCTTTTCCAGGTCATCTCTGACAGCGGAGAAATCGTCAGGCTCCGTATAGATCGTAAAGATATCCTCGTCCGCCTGGAAGTCCTCGGCGCCTGCCTCGAGCGCGTCGCTCATGACGGTGTCCTCATCCTTCTCCAGCTCCTCGCGATCGATGATGAGCACGCCCTTCTGGGAGAACATGAAGCTGACGCAGCCCTGGGTGCCCATATTGCCGCCGAACTTGTCAAAATAGTGTCTGACCTCGCCCGCGGTTCTGTTGCGGTTGTCGGTCAGCGCTTCCACGATAACGGCGACGCCGCAGGGACCGTAGCCCTCGTAGGTGACCGCCTCATAGTTGGTGGAATCGCCGTCGCTCGCGGCCTTCTTGATAATTCTCTCGATGTTGTCGTTGGGCACGTTCGCCGCCTTCGCCTTCGCGATGGTATCGCGGAGCTTTGAATTGACGTTGGGGTCGGCGCTGCCGCCCGTCTTGATCGCGACGATCAGCTCTCTGCCGATTTTGGTGAACACCTTCGCTCTCGCGGCGTCATTCTTGCCCTTTTTCTGCTTGATCGTACTCCATTTGTTATGTCCTGACATAAAACCATCCTTTATCCTGAACTATATAATGATTGGACTTATTCTGCGCTGTCAGCTGTCGCGGTTCCCTCTCTGACGAAGGGGAAGCCGTTGATCGTGAGTGTGTTGTCATCCAGAGTGTAGACAATATCCATCGAGCTGTCCTTGGTGTAGATAAAATGCACGGTGATGGTGTTGTCCGTTACGTCATAAATACCGTTGATGGTGTAGTCGATGGTGGTCTCCATGCCCGTGTAGGGGTTGGTCTGCTTGACGTACTCGTTATATTTTGTCGTGCCGTCCTTGCCGAACTCATAGCTGAGGTCGTAGCCCTCCTGCTTGAATTCCCACTTGCCGACGATGTCCTCATTCACGGTGAACTCGTTCTCGCGCTCGATTTCGGGAGCGGCATAGCTCGCGCTTTCCATCTCGATCGTTCCGGATTCGTCCTGCGCGGTTGACATCACGAGCTTTCTGCCCGTAAAGGCGTTTCCGCTCACGCTGATCTCATACTCGCCGTAGGCAAGGAAGTTGTAGCTCGTGATCAGATCGGTCAGATTCATGTTGATCACCGACTGACCCTCCGAGTTCTTATAAACATCGTAGGTACCTCTGCTGGTGATGGTACCGATGGTGGCGCTGACCTTATTGTCGCGCTCAAACTTGAAGTAGTAATCCACAGAGACCGTTTCAGGCTCGTCGCTGGTAGCGTCTGCCGCCATCATGGGAACCTCTCTGACATAGTGCCATGTGCCCTCGACGCTCGAGTTAAAGAACAGGCGGATCACGATCACCGCCAGCGCGACGACCAGCACGATCCCCGCCGCGACAAGTACCGGCTTCATCACCAGTGGTTTCTTCTGCGGCGCCTGTACATTTGGTTTTGCCATCTCTGCGATATCAACAACGCCGTTATCTTCATTCGTATCCGTTTCGGAAACAGTTCCTTCATTCAGGAAATCCTTATTTTCGTCCAACGTAATACCTCCTTTACATTATTACCTCCTATCATACTACTTTTTTCTCACAAAATCAAGTATTTTAAATCGCGGCCTATGGGGATGTTTGGTCGGTTGCTGCACGTTAACGCGAAAAGGGTT
>ONSE01000175.1 GCA_900320415.1 uncultured Eubacteriales bacterium | reverse complement strand
TTGGTGCCTCCGGACGGAATCGAACCATCGACACGGGGATTTTCAGTCCCCTGCTCTACCGACTGAGCTACAGAGGCATATTTGGCGACCCGGAACGGGCTCGAACCGTCGACCTCTAGCGTGACAGGCTAGCGTTCTAACCAACTGAACTACCGGGCCAAATTCCTGGTGGGAGTTACAGGGCTCGAACCTGTGACCCTCTGCTTGTAAGGCAGATGCTCTCCCAGCTGAGCTAAACTCCCATCAATTGCCTTTGTCGCTTCAGCGCTCTCGCCTTATCTCTCAGCGACAAGAGTAATTATATCACAGCACTTTCAAAATGTCAAGAGCTTTTTTCAATTTTTTCCAAATGAATGATCACCAGCTCGCGCGGATTAAAGAGCCGCGGAATTGCCGCCGTGTTGGCACAGCCCGCCGATACCACCAGACGGTCGTCATACAGACCGCGGTCATACTTCGGAAGTATCCTGCCGCCGCTGCCGACAAGTCCCTTGCCAAAAAGCCTGATCTGTCCGCCGTGGTTATGTCCCGACAGGATCAGGTCAATGTCGGTTTTTCTGATCCACTCGTCATAATATTCGGGGTGGTGGCACAGCAGAAGGCGGAAGCCCTCCCTGCGCGCAAATGAGCTGAGCCATGCCCTGTCCGCCTCGGTGGACAGGCCGCCCACTGTCAGAAAATTGTCCCTGACCGCCAGCTCCGTCTCCTCGTTGTCGAGCAGACAGATCCCGTACTTTTTGAAGAACTCGTAGTCCTCCGTGTGAAGCAGCGTTTCATGGTTTCCCAGGCTGAGGAATACGGGCGCGATGTTGCTTGCCTGGCGCAAAAAGCTGTAGGCGTTCTGCGTGCTGGCGCTGTTCTTCCTTCCAAACACCCTGCTCAGACCGTAATTGACATAGCAAATCGCATTCACCAGCATAGAGCGAAAAGCATTCGGCTTGCGGTTGCTTTTGGGAACATATACGGTATTGTCAAACCGCTCCAGCGTATCGCCTGCCACGGCTATCAAGTCAGGCTTCTCCTGCTTGAGAAGATTCAGAACATCCACCGCGCGGCGCTCATGCAAATCGGAAACCAGCGCGATATCCACGGAACTGCGGACGCGCTCCGATTTTACGGTGTATTCCCTCAAAACCAATTTAGCCATACCGACACCTCCCGGCTCTATTGAGTATATGTGATCCTCCCGTCAGAAATACCTCTGACGGAAGGTCTATTTCCAGAAGCTCACTTCCTGCTCGCTCAGTCCGATATCCTTCGCGCGAAAATGCGGATTGAGCCTGTTTTTCCTCTGGCTCTCAAAATCCCGGAGCGCCCTGACGGCAATGCCGGACAGGATCACGCAGACGGGAATATTGATCAGCGTCATACCGCCCATAGTGATATCCGCCATCGTCCAGGCAAAATCCATGGGGATCAGCGCGCCTAAAAAAACCACCGCCACACAGCCGACATAAAAAATATTCATAAACAGTTTTGACGGCTTTCTCTTTTTGTTCAGATAAATCAGCGCGTTGTCCACATAATAGAGATTGCCGATCAGCGTGGTGAAAGCGAACATGACCATCGCTATCGTGATAAAGACAGGACCGAAGCCGCCGAAGATGGTCGAAACCGCGTTCTGCACATATGCCGCGCCTGAGGTCTCGGGAGAATACTCCACGCCTGAGGTAAGACACATCAGCGCGGTCGCGGTACAAAGAAGAATGGTGTCGATATAGACGGAAACCGTCTGCACAAGTCCCTGCTTCACGGGGTGGGTCACGTCAGCGGAGGCGGACGCGTTCGGCGCGGAACCGACGCCTGCCTCATTGGAATAAAGACCCCTCTTGATGCCGTAAACCATGCAGGAGCCGCTCAGACCGCCGAAGATGGCGGGAAAATTGAACGCGTCCCGAAAGATCACGGAGAAGGTCTGCGGTATGTTGCCGATGTGGGTGAAAATCACGATCAGAGAAACAAGCACATATCCGATTCCCATAAACGGCACAATCTTCTCGGTGAGTCCGATGATTCTCTTGCCGCCGCCGAACAGGCAGAACGCCACCGCCGCGGCAGCGACCGCGCCGATGATGACAGGCGACCATGTTTTATCGTAGAAGCTGTAGATCTCAAAGGAGGATTGCAGATTATAGGAGCACAGAAGATTGAAGCCAAAGGCATAGGTGGCAATCAGGAACACGCAAAAGAGCATGGAAAGCCAGCCGCTTTTGACGACCTTCTCGATATAGTAGGCAGGACCGCCGTAGCTGTTGCCGTCCTTGCCCTTCCGCTTGAAAATCTGCGCGAGGGTACTCTCGGTAAACGCCGAGGAAGCGCCGATGATGCACATCAGCCACATCCAGAAGCAGGCGCCGGGACCGCCGATGCAGATAGCGGTGGAAACGCCGACGATGTTGCCCGTGCCGACGCGCGAGGCGGTGGAGACCATCAGCGCCTGGAAGGAGGAAACCTTCTGCTCCCCCGCGGGTTTTTCGACGATCAGCCTGCACGCCGTTCCGAACAGACGCAGCTGCACGAACCGTGTGCGGAAGGTAAAAAACAGACCTGCCGCCGCCAGCACGACGATCAGTATGGGGTAATACATCACATCGTCAACGGAATTGAAAAAGCGAATAATTGAATCAAACATAATATCCTCCAAAACCAGATAATATGTATTCATTATAACTTGAATCAACAGGCAAGGTCAAGTATTTTTGTGAATTTTATCAGAATTTCAAGATTGTCACGGAACAACGCCGCTTATTGCCGCCGACCGCTCAGCGCCTCATGCTCGGCGGCGATCTCTCTGTAAAGCTCACAGGACGTGAGACCGACGTTCGCGTCCGTTCTCACCGCCTTCAGCGCGACGGGCGTTTTCTGACGCCTGAGCTGATTGAGGAACAGGTTGAGTATCGGAGGAATGAAGTCGGAAAAATACAGCATCTCCGCGTCAAATCCGGAATCGGACTGCGCCGTCATATCCTCCGTCAGACCGAGAAGCGAGGACAGCTTCACGCCGAACTCCTCCCTTTTCACCGTGCGCGCGGCGATTCCCATCCTGTGGCAAAGCACCTTGATTTTGACCGCCTTGCTTTTTTCGATATTATAAAGAAAAACCTCTGCCATTTCATTCACCTCAGAGAGTATTATACCCGAGAAAAAGCGCGCCGTCAACCGCTTGACAGGCTCTCGCGTGTCATCTATAATGGCAGTATCGAAACAAGGAGAGGATCATATGCAGGAAATCATCACGCCGCTTCTCGGGTGGTTCGCGCTCAACAAGCGGGAGCTTCCGTGGCGGCAGGACAGACAGCCCTACCATGTCTGGGTTTCGGAGATCATGCTCCAGCAGACACGGATAGAAGCGGTCAAAAAATACTACGCGCGGTTTATGGAGGCGGTTCCCGACGTGCGTGCCCTCAGCGAAATCGGGGACGACGCGCTGCTGAAGCTCTGGGAGGGTCTGGGCTACTACAGCCGCGCGCGCAATCTGAAAAAAGCCGCTGTCACCGTCATGGAGGATTATGGCGGCTCGTTTCCGCGCGGCTTCAGGGAAATCAAAGCCCTCGCGGGCATCGGCGACTACACAGCGGGCGCGATCGCTTCCATATGCTTCAACGAAAGAGTGCCCGCCGTGGACGGCAACGTCCTGCGCGTCATCGCGCGCGTGACGGGAAGCCGTGAGAACGTGCTCCTGCCAGAGGTAAAAAAGCGCGTCACGCAGCAGCTTTCCTCCATCATGCCGCCGCAGGCAGGCGATTTCAATGAGGCGCTGATGGAGCTGGGAGAGCTTGTCTGCCTTCCCAACGGCGAGCCCGACTGCGCCGCCTGTCCGCTGCAGCCGCACTGTGCCGCCTTTCGCGAGGGACTGACCGCAGAGCTGCCTGTGCGTATCAAAAAGCTCAGGCGCGGCCGCGCGGAAAAGACAGTATTCCTTCTGACGGACGTGGACGGCAGGATCGCGATCGAGAAACGCGCCGGTCAGGGCTTGCTCGCGGGAATGTACCAGCTTCCGAACGACGACGGTTATTATTCCGAAGGAGAAATAAGGGAGATTCTCGGCAGCCGGGGGCTGTCCCCTGTTTCCGTCGTATTTCTCGGGGAAGCCAAGCACGTATTCACGCATATCGACTGGTTCATGAAGGGATATCGGGTCACCGTCGAAAACCCGTGCGGACGCTATCTCTGGGCAAAGGATAGCGAGCTGCAGACTGACTACGCCCTCCCCACGGCGTTTCAGAAGATACTGAAAATGGACAAAAGCTCGGGGAATTGACTGTTGCCGACAGCAAGCGAACGGCAAACAGCTGTGGCTGCAGAAAAATCCTCCCGTTTTGTCATTCCGGGAAGACTTTGGCGAGGGAGCTCGGGCAACAGCGTATGATATCCTATCGGAAAGGCTCTGCGTGAGATTTTTCACTTGCGCTCAGAAGGACACAGTGAAGGGAATCTCTGATCATTCAATTTCGCGCTTATGCGCGGTAAGGATCTTTTAGAGATTCCCTGAAATTATATGCTGATAATTATGACTTTATCTGCAGACAATGAGGCTGCCGCAAAATACGGCAGCCTCTATTTTTTTGAATCTGTTCTCCCTGAGGGCAAACGGATTCAGTCCCGCTCAAATCTCCGGATCACCTTCATAAACGCCTCACCGTATCGCTCCAGCTTTTTCTCTCCCACGCTGCTGACCGAAAGGAACTCGCCGTCGGTTTGCGGCCTGACGCGGCACATCTCCAGCAGCGCCGTGTCGGAAAAGATGACGAACGGAGGGACGCCGCGTTTTCGCGCGAACTCCGTTCTGACTGCCTTGAGCGCCTCAAACAGCTCAAGGCTCACGCCGTCCGTGCGGGGCTTCTCCGAGCGCGTACTGATTTTCCGCGACCTCTTGATTTTCAGCTTCTCCGTACCGCGCAGGACAGGATAGCTCAGGGGATTGATTTTCAGACTTTTCAGCCCCGCTCCCTCGGAACGGATATACTCCAGTTCCTCGAGCTTTTCCAGTATCTCACGGATTTCGGACGGACGGGTGCCCTTCATGATGCCGAAGGTGGACTGCTCCGTCAGACGGAGGGCAAGGATCCTCTCGTTTTCCCTGCCGCGCAGGATATCTATCAGCATTTTCGCCCCGTACCGTTGTCCCGTGCGGATGATACAGGACAATATCTTCTGCGCCTCGGTGGTGATGTCAACGGTTTCAAAGACCGACAGACAGTTGGAGCACTTGCCGCACGGCTCCTCGCAGGTATCCCCGAAATAGCGCAGCATTGCCGCGCGCAGACAGCCGCCCGTTGTGCAGTAAAATAACATATGCCGCAGCCGCTCCTCCTCCTTTTTGCGGAAAAGAGCGAACTGCTCCTCTGTCATTTGCTCGTTTGGCACGCTGTTCCCGATAAAATAGCGGCAGGTCTGCACATCCTGCTTTCCGTAGAGAAGGATACAGTCCGCCTCGCTGCCGTCCCTGCCGGCTCTTCCCGCCTCCTGGTAATAGCTCTCGAGGTTCTTCGGCATATTGTAGTGGATCACAAAACCGACGTTGGACTTGTCTATCCCCATTCCAAACGCGTTTGTCGCCACCATGACGGACTTCCGGTCAAACACGAAATCATCCTGGTTCCTGATCCGCTCCTCATCATCCAGCCCCGCGTGATAGCGCGTCGCGGCAATGCCGGCGGCGTTGAGCATCTCACAGACCTGCTCTACCTTTTTGCGCGTGGAACAGTAAACGATCCCCGATTTGTCACGCCGCTCACGAATCAGCTCCAGCAGCTTTGAGGATTTGTTGTCGGGGCGCAGCACCGAGAAAAAGAGGTTCGGACGGTCAAATCCCGTGCTGACCGTCACAGGGTCGCGAAGCCTGAGGAAGGAAACGATGTCCCTTTTTACCTCCTCCGTCGCCGTCGCGGTAAACGCACCGATGACCGGACGCACGGGCAGCTGTGCGAGAAACGTGTTGATATTCAGATAGCTCGGACGGAAGTCCTGCCCCCACTGCGACACGCAGTGCGCCTCGTCAACCGCCAGCAGCGCTATTTTTGACCGCTTCGCGAACCGCACAAACCCCACGCTGTTCAGGCGTTCGGGAGCGACATAGATGATTTTATATTGTCCCCGCGCCGCGTTGCGCAGCGCCCTGTCGTACTGCGCCTCCGTCAGCGAGCGGTTGAGATACGCCGCGCTGACGCCCTGCTGCACCAGCGCGCTGACCTGATCCTTCATCAGGGAAATGAGCGGAGAGACCACCAGCGTGACGCCGTCCAGCATCAGCGCGGGGACCTGATAACAGACTGACTTTCCCGCGCCCGTCGGCATGACGCCCAGAACGTCCCTGCCGCCGAGCAGGCTGTCCACCAGCTCCTCCTGTCCTCCCCGAAAGGAGGAAAATCCGAAATATTGCCGTAAAACCGATAATTTGTCCATGCCGTCCCTGCCTCGTTTTGATACCGCTATTGTAGCACAAACCGCTTTCACCGCGCAAGGTCTTTTTCCGCTGCCGCGCGCAAAAGAAAGGAGCTGTCCACGGACAGCCCCTTCCCGGTTGATTCATATTTATTTGATATCGCGGCGGTTGAACACCCTGACGGTGAGCATCATAAACACCGCGATGCAGACCAGCGACACGACGACCGCGTTGATGATTCCCGTGTTCGCGGCTACGTTCACCTTTTCGATCAGGGAGTCGGGCATAAACATAGACATACTGAAACCCGTCGTGTGGAAAATATTGGCAACGGCGGTGTCCAGTCCGAAATATACCAGCCCCAGTGTGTTGGTTCCCAGGATCACTCCGATGATCGTGGCGAGGGTTTTGTTCCTCACGCCCGTCGTCATCAGCAGCAGGATGGAGCATACCGCCATGCTGAGGAGCCACTTGAGCAGCAGCGTCAGCACTCCGCTGAGCACCTGACCGTCAAACGCGATCGTGTAGGTGCCGAATGTGCTGCCGATCAGATTGCCTATCACCATTGAAAGCGCGCCGACCGCGATAAAAATCAGGTTGTGGACGCCGATGACGGCAAGCTTTGAGAACACCGTGTCACTTCTCCGGTGGATCTGACCCGCGATATTCTTGACATATCCGTTCGCCATATCAGCGTAGAAATAGCTGACCACGGAAATGTACATAGCGATTATCGACCATGAAATAAAGAACGGATTCACCAGAATATCCGAAAGATTGACAACGGACGTCTCTCCCTGCGTAAATAATTTTACGATCATGGGAACAGCCGTCAGAATAGCGATATTCAGAACCGCGACGATTCCCATTGTGAGATAAAAGACCTTTGACAGGAACAGCCTGCGCATATCCATTTTTATCAGATTAGCCATTATGATACCCTCCCGTGACGCTGAGGTAATAGTCCTCCAGCGAAATATTATTGATGTAGATTTCCTTCACGCCGATGTTGCCGTTCACCAGCAGCCGGTTGATTTCGGGGGTGTGCTCGATGGCGCCCTCCAAACGGACATTTCCGTCCGTGTCAAACCCGCTCCTTGCGAAGCCCGAATGCTGCAAGATACGCAGTGCCTCGACGTTGTTGTCGGTTTTTATCACGACATACTGTCCGCAGCGGCCGGCAAGCTCTTCGGTTGTGAACTCATCCAGCAACCTGCCCTCATGTATGATGCCGTAGCAGTCGGCAAGCTTTCCCAGTTCGTCAAGGATATGGCTGGAAATCATGATGGTGATGCCTTTTTCGTCCCTGAGCTTCTCGAGGGTCTGCCGAACCTCGACAATACCCTGCGGGTCAAGACCGTTTATCGGTTCATCCAGTACGATCATCTTCGGGTCGCCGACCAGAGCGAGGGCGATCCCGAGACGCTGCCGCATTCCCAGCGAGAATGAGCCCGCGTTCTTTTTGCCCGTATTTTCCAGACCGACGATCGTCAGCAGCTTCTGCACGTAGTCCTTGGTGTAGCAGCCCAGGCCGATACACTTCAGTCTGAGGTTCTCCTCCGCGGACATATTCGGATAGATGCCCGGACTTTCGATCAATACGCCCACGCCTGACCTGTTGACGCCGTGCATCTCATAGGTGCCGCTGGTCGGCTTGGACAAACCGCTGATCATTCGCATTACGGTCGTTTTGCCCGCTCCGTTGCGGCCGATCAGACCGTAGATGGAGCCCTTCCGCACATGAATGCTGATATTCTGTGCAGCGTCCTTTTTTCCATAGGTTTTTGTCAGTTTTTCTGTGGTAAGAATATAATCCATAGCTATCTCCTTTGCTGCTTCATGTATTTCCTTGACTGTGACTACAGTATATCACACGGACTATGACAACAGTGTGACAAAAAACGGCTGCGCAAAATAAACTAAAAAAAGCACACCTGTCATGCTGACAGATGTGCTCTGGGATTCACGGGGAATGATTCTGTTCACGCCATCAGAATTCCGTAATGATGTCCGCAATGTATTTCTGGATCAACGTCGCGTCGGAAATATCAACCCTTCCGTCCTTGTTGACATCACCCGCGAGAAGCTGGCTCTCGCTGAAGCTGATGACCTCTGCGGCCTGCTGCTGAACGAGGGTAACGTCGGTGATATCGATATCGCCGTCGTCGTTTACATCACCGAGCAGATACGCGGGAACGGGCTTTGTGGTGGGGGCGGCGGTAGCGGGAGCCTCGGTAGTAGGCTCCGGCATATTTTCTTCGAACGCCAGGTCAGTCAGCGTCACGGAAACCTCTGTCTCCCCTGCCTTCAGCACCTTAAAGCGGAACACAATGAAATCGTCGTCTGCTTTCACCTGATAGGCGGGGGCAATACTGCTTGCGTTGGCTTTGACAACACCCGCCTTTGTCGTATTGTACGCGGCGCCTTTCGTGATTTTTGGCATCTCCACGGCACTCAGCTGCAGAACGGAGTCGTCATAAGAAGCCACCCACTGGATGGAGAGAATCGCTCTGGTATTATTCTCCGCGTCGGTGGTATCGATCTTATAGGCGATCGTCACCGTGTCACCCGTCTTTGTAACAAGGGAGTCGGGAGAAGCAAAGAAATCAAAGT
The DNA here is from genome assembly GCA_900320415.1 of uncultured Eubacteriales bacterium. Taxonomy (GTDB): domain Bacteria; phylum Bacillota; class Clostridia; order Oscillospirales; family Acutalibacteraceae; genus Ruminococcoides. The sequence continues at coordinate 1,434 of ONSE01000175.1, read as the reverse complement.
CCGTATACCGGCAGGCATTCTCATCCACCTTTGCACGGGAGAGGATGGAAAGATCGGTCAGCACCGTTGTGGGAGCGACTGTCGTAGGAGCAACTGTTGTAGGAGTGACTGTTGTCGGAGCAACTGTCGTAGGAGTGACTGTTGTAGGAGCTACTGTCGTAGGAGTGACTGTTGTAGGAGCGACTGTCGTAGGAGCAACTGTTGTAGGAGCGACTGTCGTAGGAGCAACTGTTGTAGGAGCGACTGTGGTAGGGGCAACCGTTGTGGGAGCGACTGTTGTCGGGGCAACTGTTGTCGGAGCAACTGTCGTAGGAGTGACTGTCGTAGGAACAGCTGTCGTAGGAGCTACCGTTGTGGGCTCTGCTGTTGTAGGCTCCGCGGTGGTTGGTTCTTCCTCCTTGTAGTCCGCGTCAAACGCGCCCGCGTAAACCGCCGACGCCTCCTCGGGCAGATACTCCGTGTCGGTGTCCACGATCTCAGAGTGACGGATCAGCTTATGATACGAGGAGCCTGTTTCATCCGCGCCGCGGACAGACATCAGGTTCACGTCAAGATGTACATCCGTGTCGCCCGCCGCGCCGTCCACGGGAATAAAGGTCACGGAAAAGAAAGGCACCTTCCTGTCAGCGCTTCCCATGGAACAGCCGCCCGGGCTGGTCGCGTTGAAACGGATGCCCGCTTTCGCGCCCTCGGGAAGGGTCTTGGGCTGATAATTGACGACGGTTCCCTTTCCTTCGGTGATACAGAGAACGCCTTCGGTGTAGTCGCCTGTTTCCGCGTTGTAGGTTCTGTTGACGCCGTCCGTCATATCCACCGTCAGCTTTGTGCTGTCATAGGTCAGAATTCCCTGCACATTGACCATTTTGTCCTCGGGAGCCTGCAGCCACCAGGTGGTCGTGATCTGCTTTGTCGAAGCATCAAAGCTCTTCGTGACGGTCGGTGAAAAATTGGAGCTTGCCGCCACGGTCAGTCCCTGCCCCTCGGCGGCAACGGCAGTCGCGGCAAAGGGCGTCAGCAGCATGATACCTGCCAGCGTCGCGCCAATTGTTTTTGTTAATCGTTTCATAAACAATCGCCTCCTGTATGATAAAAATAATTGCGAGCATTCATATCGAGCGCGTGAAACTTCTGATCCGCGCACGCATATTTTACCATATTTATCACCACATTTCAACTGTTTTTTGTAAACCGGCGCTGCCGCCCGTCACGCCCCCAAAAAAGCAATCTGATATTATGCACAACAGATCGGACACTCGTTTATATATTTTATACAAAGTTTTTTATAATGAAAAAAAGTTGTGGATTTTTTCAAATAATGTGTTATTATATAAATAAATAACGTAAGACTAGCAATTTGATATGTATTTCGAAATTCGAGGTGAGCATGATGAGCTGCAATAAAATTATTACCATTACCCGACAGTACGGTTCGGG
>ONSE01000001.1 GCA_900320415.1 uncultured Eubacteriales bacterium | reverse complement strand
TTCCCCGAAAAAAAGTGATAACAGAAAGCCGTAAATAAGAAAGGAACCTCTAAAAATTCCTTACCGCATTGAATGATTAGAGTTTCCCGGAAACAAACGGACAGGTTCTTGCCGGCCTGTCCGTTTGTTGTTTTAAATCTCAGATTTGCCGTGATGATTCCGTGCTTATGCGCGGTAAGGAATTATCAGAGGTTCCCTGAAAGTATTGACGGGGTTGTACTTTTCATGTATAATTAAGGGAATATGATACATAAACAGTCAGGGAACCACTGATTCCTTCACACCTGACGATCGGATACGCCGCTCGCTTGCCGCTTTCCGTCGTGCAGCCCAAAAATCCCGGCAAGGCGTCAGCCTTACCGCAATTTGTTTGTGCGACCTGACGAAAAATCTGACGGCGCGGTTGACGCACCCGAATGAATCAGTGCTTCCGCAAAGCCTGTAAAGGGAAAGGAAGATGTATGAAGATAAAAAAGTTTACCGCGGCGCTTCTTGCCGCCGCGCTGGCTGTTCCTGCCGCGCTGCCCGCCGCGGCGATGTCGCAGGATGACTACCTTGTCAAGACCAGCCGCATGAAGCTGCATGATTACACCATCTCTGACGCGACTACCGTGCAGAAGGTGCTGGCTGACCTCGCTTCTCTGTCAGCGCGTCAAAAAAGCTACTTTGACGTGGATTTTGACGGTGAGATCTCCGTGACAGACGCGACCATTATCCAGCAGCACTGCGCGAGCGTGCTGGATCTGCACAGCGACGAGTATCTCTCGCGCTTCAAGCCCGAACAGCCGTCCGAGCCGTCCACAGAGGCGCCGCTCACCATTCCGTTTGACACGACGGCGCCGTCGGACACAGAGCCTCAGACGGAAACAACAGCCGATGTCACAGAGGTGTGGACAGACAAGCCCTCGAAGCCTGCGGAGACCACCCTTGAGCCGGCGACGGAGCCCGAGGAGACCACCCTCGAGCCGATGACGGAGCCTGCGGAAACCACCCTTGAGCCGACGACGGAGCCTGCGGAAACCACCCTCGAGCCGACGGCGGAGCCCGCGGAAACCACCCTCGAGCCGACGACGGAGCCCGCGGAAACCACCCTTGCACCGATAACGGAGCCTGCGGAAACCACCCTCGAGCCGATAACGGAGCCCGAGGAAACGACTGTCGGTGTGACGGAGGAGTCCACCGTCAAGCAGGCGACCTATCTGAGGCTGGATGACACCAATCTGAAGCTCGGCGTAAACGAGATATTCACCTTTAGCGTCGAAACCGACGCGGAGATCTATTCCTTCCGCAGCTTTAACGACGCGGTGCTGAAGGTGGACGAGGGCGGAACGGTGACGCCTGTCGCACCCGGAAACGCGACGGTCGTCTGCATGAGCGACAATGGTATTTCCGCCGTCTGCTGCGTGCAGATCTGCCCCGAGGCGACGGCTCTGACGCTGAACTACGGAGAGAGTCTGGCTCTCGGCGTCGGCGAGACCGTGGATTTTGACAGCTATGTCAACGCCGGCGCGGAGGCGTATCTGAGATACTACACCTCTGACAATGAGGATGTCATACGTGTCGAGCGCTCCGGCGGCATCGCCGCGGCGGTCGGCGAGGGCAGTGCGACAGTGACCTGTACGCTCGAAAACGGCGTGAAGGCGAGCTGCGAGGTCACCGTCTACAAAATGCCGCAGGGACTTGAACTCAACGCCTCCGACGTGAAGCTTTCCGCCGGTGATCTGTTTGATTTTGACAGCTACGCTCAGGGCGGTTACGCCCATTTCCGCGATTATTATTCCATGGACGAGAGCATTGTCTCCATCAACCGCGCGGGCGGTGTCGCCACTGCGATAAAGGAGGGCAAAACCCGGATTTACTGCGAGCTGCGCAACGGTGTGAGAGCCTGGGCGGACGTAACGGTGACGGCGGCTCCCGATTCGATCGAGGTCGTCAGGAGCACCGACCGGCTGCAGGTGGGCGAAACGCTGCGCGTCACTGTCAAATCAGGCGCGGGCACCGTCAACCACGAGTTTGTGACGGTGACCTCGAGCAACGGATTTGTCGCGGTAGCGGACAGGGGGGCGGATTACATAGACCTCAAGGGCATGAGGCTCGGAGAGACCGACGTCACCTTTGAGACCGTCAGCGGACTGAAGGAGACCGTGAGGCTCTGTGTCGAGGGCAGCAAGGCGCTGTGTATCGATATTTCCACCTGGCAGGGCGCGAACGTGGACTTTTCCAAGGTGAGGGCGAGCGGCGTGGACTATGTGATTCTCCGCGCGGGCTACGGCAACGAGGCGTTTCAGATCGACAACCGGTTCGTCAGCAACTACTACAAGGCGAAAAGCGCGGGTCTTAAGGTCGGCGTTTACTGGTTCAGCTACGCCACCGACGCGCTGGACGCGTACAACGAGGCGGCCGCCTGCCTGTCGTGCATCGGCGGCAGACAGCTCGATATGCCCGTGTACTACGACATTGAGTACGAGAAGGCGCTGACGACCATGTCCAACGACGAGCTGACGGCGATGGCGATGATTTTCTGCGGCGAGATCGCCAAGGCGGGCTACCGCCCGGGCGTCTACACCAGTGTCACGGTCTATCAGAACCAGATCGACTACGATCTTCTGGTAGAGAGCGGCGTCTCCATCTGGAACGCCCACTGGGCGCCGCGCTGCACCCTTGCCTGCGACATCTGGCAGTATTCCGAGGAGGGATTCATCTGGGGTGTTGACGGCTATGTGGATATGAATTTGATCTATAACCTGTACGTGGTACAGCAGTGATCCCGAGAGGGCGGCCGCAGGGCTGCCCTCTTGTCATATTTCGCGGAAAAGCCCTTGCTTTTTGGGGCGGCGGAACGTATAATACAGACAGAGGTGATGAATATGAATTTCGCGGCGGTTTACCATCGCATTACCCCCGATATGTGCTACTCTCCCGACGGCGAAACCGTGACCGTCAACATCCGCACCGACAGAGATGCTGACGCGGTCTATCTGATCTGGGAGGATCCGTTTATACACGAGCTGCGGCGCGAGCCCGACTGGTCGGGCAGGCGCGAGAAAATGACGCTTTCGCGCGAGCTGGTCTATCAGGTGATCTATACCGCGCGGGTGCGTCCCGAATACAAGCGCCTGATGTATTATTTTGAGATCGAGGCGGACGGAGAGGTGTACTGCCTGTTTGAGAACAAGCTCTGCCCCAAGGCGGAGATCGACGCGGTATCCAAGCAGTTTTTCAAGTACGCGTGGCTCAATTCCTCCGATGTCATCGCGCCTCCCGCGTGGGTGGGCGAGACCGTGTGGTACCAGATCATGCCCGACCGCTTCTGCCGCCACAAGGACGCGCCGAAGGATGACAAATTCCGTGTGTGGGGCGATTTCCGGCTTCCGCTCTGGAACGATGTCTACGGCGGTACCCTCAGGGGAATCACCGAAAAGCTGGACTATCTGTGTGAGCTGGGGATCAGCGGCATCTATATGACGCCGATTTTTCAGTCAGGCTCCAACCATAAATACAATACCTATGACTACACCAGGATCGATGAGGACTTCGGCACGGAGGACGATTTGAGGGAGCTGATCGCCGAGGCGCACCGCCGCGGCATCCGCGTCATGCTCGACGCGGTGTTCAATCACAGCGGCTCACAGTTCGCGCCATGGCTCGATGTGAAGGAAAAGGGAAGAAAATCCCCGTATTTTGACTGGTTCTTCATCAATTCCGACGACTTTGTGAGGGATGAGTTTTCCACTGAGGACGGAAGGTTCTATTCCTTCTCCTTCTGGTCGGGTATGCCGAAGCTCAACACCAACAACCCCGAGGTGGTCGGATATTTCTCCGATATTTGCCGCTATTGGGTGAGAGAGTGGGATATCGACGGCATCCGCTTCGATGTGGGAGATGAGATCTCCCACAGCTTTATCCGCGCGGTGCGCGCCGCGGTCAAGGAGCTGAAGCCCGACGTCTATCTCCTCGGAGAGATCTGGATGGACTCGCTCAACTGGCTGAGCGGCGACGAGTACGACGCGGTGATGAATTATCCCTTCACAGGCTGCGTCAACGACTACTGGAAGAACGAAAGGCTGACGGCAAAGGATTTCATGTACGCCATGAACTACTGCCATTCGCTCTATCCCGAGCAGGTCAACCGCGCCATGCTCAACTTTCTTGACACGCACGACACCGCCCGCGCCGCCGAGAGCTGCGCCAATCAGGACGTCCTGCTGCAAAAGCTGACGATCCTGATGACGATGACGGGCGCGCCCTGCCTGTATTACGGCACGGAGATCGCCATGAAGGGGCTGCACACGCCCTTCAACCGCTCCACCATGCCGTGGGACGAGATAGAGAGCGGCGATCACGCGGACTTCACGGCAAAGGTGAAGAAGCTGATTGCCGTGAGAAGGGCGCATGAGGCGCTGCGCGGCAGCGAGCTGCGGTATGAGATCGACCCCGAACGCCCGAGGCTGCTGCGCTACGCCAGGGGCGGCAATATCCTTGTGATCGTCAACGCGGACAGGGAGCCTTATCCCGTGAGGGATGAGGGAGAGGTGCTTTTCGCGAACGGATACGAGGAGGATTCCCTTTGCGCCGACGGCGTTCTGGTGCTGAAAACAAAATGAGAAACGTATACAAAATCCCCTGAGATTATCAGGGGATTTTCGATTTGACAAAGGTGGTCGACGGGTGTAACATAGAAGTAGAAATTGAAGAAAAGAGACGATTTTTGTGGACGTACTGTCTATTTTTAAGGATTTGGCGATCATCATGCTGTTCGCCAAGATTTTCGGTCTGCTCGCGAGGAAGCTCAAGGCGCCGCAGGTGGTGGGTGAAATCGTGGCGGGACTGCTGATCGGTCCCAGCCTGCTCGGCTGGGTGCAGCTCAACGATTTTCTCAGCATCTGCGCCCAGATCGGCGTTGTGATGCTGATGTTCTCGGCGGGACTCGGCACCAACCTCCGCGACCTGCTCAAGACAGGCCCCAAGGCGCTTGCCATCGCCTGCGCGGGCGTGGCGGTGCCGCTTGCCGGCGGCGCGCTGCTGTATCAGTGCTTCTACGGCTTCGCCCCCTGGGGCAGCGAGAAATTTCTGACCGCCGTGTTCATCGGCGTGATCATGACCGCCACCAGCGTCAGCATTACGGTGGAGACGCTCAAGGAGCTGGGAAAGCTCAAAAGCAAGCTCGGTACCACCATTCTCAGCGCGGCGATCATTGACGACGTCATCGGAATATTGGTGCTCACCTTTGTCGTGGGCTTCAAGGATCCCGATTCCAACCCCCTGCGCGTGGGCTTCAGCACGATCGTGTTTTTCGCGCTCGCGGTCGTGGTGGGCTTTGTGATCTACAAGGTGTTCAAGTTCGTTGACAAGCGCTATCCGCGCACCCACAGGATCCCGATTTTCGCGCTGGTGCTCTGCTTCGGCTTTTCCTACCTCGCCGAAAAGGTGTTCGGGATCGCTGACATCACGGGAGCGTATGTGGCGGGCATCATTCTCTGCAACCTGCGCGACTCCGACTACATTGAGGAAAAGCTGGACATCAATTCCTATATGATCTTCGCGCCGATCTTCTTCGCGAGCATCGGACTCAAGACCAATATCGAGGGGATCGGCTGGGATCTGGTGCTGTTCTCGCTCGCGTTCGTGGCGGTGGCGCTGGTGACGAAAATCATCGGCTGCGGCGCGGTGTCGCGTCTGTGCGGCTTCAGGGGCAAGGACACCCTGCGCATCGGCGTGGGCATGATGACCCGCGGCGAGGTAGCGCTGATCGTGGCGCAGAGAGGACTGAGCGAGGGGATGATCGATTCGGTGTATTTTACATCGGTCATCCTGCTGATCATCGTGTCCTCCATCGCGACGCCGATCATTTTAAAGCTGCTGTTCCGCGAAAAAACCGAAAAGAACGATACAACGGAAGAAATCAGGGCATAACAACAGGGCAGGCTCCGGGGAGCCTGCCCTTGCTTTTCTATTACCAGTTTTCGACAAGATAACCGCTGTTCTGCAACTGATCGGTAGCGGAGTAGCGTTGGTAGGTATCGCTGCACGCGATATCCACGGTCTTTTTGTTGTTGGCGTCGTCCTTGATGTAGCTGTTGAAAATGACGTTGCCGTTGCTCTTGCTGACAGAAATCGCGTAGACGTCCACTCCCTGGCTGTCGGGGCCGAGATAGGTCATCCTCACACCCGGCCATTCGGAACTATAGCTGCTGCTCCAGAAGTGGCAGTGAATCAGATTTTCCCACTGCTGAGAGTTTTTGAAATAGATCTGGTTGCTCTGCGGCACGGGTATCTCCTGAGCGGTCATGCCCGTGTCCTCGTATTCCGCGAGATATTTTTGAATCTGCGTAACGTCGCTGATGTTGACGGTGCCGCTGTTATCGCAGTCAGAGGCGTACAGACCGTTATCGGTCAGCGTGGTCTGACCGGCGAGATAGAACTGGAGCTGCGTCGCGTCGGCAATACTGAGTTCACCGCTGCCGTCCGCGTCGCCTACCGTGAGCTTTGTGAAAGCGGAGGACGCGGTTTCATAGCAGAGTGTCAGTGAATCATCGACATTCTTCCTGAGGTAGAAGGTCACCTGCGTGTTGCCGGGAACAAAAAGCTTGTCGCCTGTGTTGCCCGCGAGTACGCTGCTCTGGTACATAACGGCGGATTGTGTCGACGTACCCAGCCATTTGCAGGTCATGTAAATCGTGCCGCTGTCGACTCCCTTGGGATAGACGTAAGAATCTGCCGTAAAGGAGGCGGTGAGCCTGCCGTTTTCGAAGGTGTAGTCCGTTCCGTCGTAGTTGCTGCCGTTGATGTAGCCGATAAGACAGTAGTCCTCCTCCTCGGAGACCACAGGAGCGGGCGTGTCGGTGTTGTAGACGACCGCGACGCCTGTCTTGCCGACGACACCGCGGATGTAGCCGCCCGATACGGTGAAGGTGTTTCCCGTGATCTGATCCTGGTACGTGCCTTCGGCGATCCTGTTTGCCTTCAGGTTGACCATGCCCGAGCCGTTGAGGTTGGAGATACATACTCCCGAGGTGCCTCTTTCGATGTAAGCGACCTTGCCCGAGCTGGAAAGATACTCGCTCTCGCCGTTGAAATAATTCTTGAACTTATTGATCTCCGCGACGGGTTTGCTCTTCCAGGTGTAGTCGTTGCCTGCCTGACCCATGACTGCGTTTCGCGCGTCTGTCAGGTCGGGACGGGCGAGGAAGAGCGAGGTGGATTCGTTTCTCGCGCCCGTGATCGCCCATGCCTTGACCAGGTTCGCGTCGGTGATGCCGCTGGTTTCGTCATGGATGTAATTGTCGTGGGACTCTGCCCAGAGGACGGAGTCCGCGGCGCTCAGACCAAAGTAGTATCCGGAGCCCGCGAGACTCGCGGCGTTGCCGTCCGACACAGCCTGACGCGCCTTGCTGCTGCGGCTGCTGTCGGTGAGCGCCATATACGCCGTGTAGTCGGAGGACTGGTTCGTGGTGCCGGGATCTCCCAGTACCTCGCCGTAGCAGAAGACCGCGGGAAGGTCATTTTCCTCGCAGTAGGTGTTGATGCCGCCGATGACGTTCGCCCAGAAGTCGCTTTTCGCGTCATCGGGGTCGTTCGGCACCTCGATGTGCTTTGCCGCGTCGAAGCGGAAGCCGTCAACGCCGATATCCACACATTCCTCGAGAAGTCCGAGCATACGTCCCTGGATGTAGCTGTTCGCCGTGTTCAGGTCGGGCATACCCATCTGTCCGTGAGTGCTGTAGTAACGGGCTGAGTGACTGCTGTCCCTGTAGCTTGTGTCCTTCAGCTCGTCGTGGAAGTATTCCGCGTGTCTGAGCGCAGCGGGCACCTCGGGGGAAAGGTTGTCAAAGCCGCCGCCCGACTGGATGTTGGCGAGATGGTTGGCGACAATGTCGACGATGACCTTGATGCCGTACTGTGTTTCCGCCTCCTCGCAGAGCTCTGCCAGCTCTGCCTTGGTGCCGAGCCAGGTGTTGCCGTCCGCCACGCAGATGTCGATCGGCTGGTACAGCTTCCACCACTGGCCGCCGCTGCTGTCCATAACGCTTGTCCAGGCCGCGTTGTAGTTTTTCGGCGGCTGCACGGGCGAGGTCTGCACGGCGGTGTAGCCCGCCGCGGCAATGTCCGCGAGGTTTTCTCTGATGGTGTTGTACGACCAGTTGAAGCAGTGCAGCACCGCGCTGCCCTGCACGGTCTCCTGTGCGTACTGTGACGGGGCGCTTGCTTCCGGCTCGGCGGTTTCCTCCGCGTAGACGCCCATGCTCAGACAGGAGACTGCCAGAGTTGCCGAGAGCACGCCGCAAAGCAGTTGTTTTTTCATGTTGTTTCACTCCTTAATGATATTATTTTGCCGTGATGTATTCCATATGCTCCAAATCCAGCAGAGCCGTGCGCATGGCAGGCCTGCAGAGAGGAACGGAAGCTCCTTTTTTCACAAAGAGGGGCACTTCGTTGAGCGCGGCCTCAATGTAGTGAACGCCCTTTTTCAGGGGAGTCTCCGACACGTTTTCGCCGCTGAGACGGAACAGCGTCATGTCCTCGGGCAGATAGACGTACCTGCCGTTCACGTTTTGCTCATAGACGGGGGCGATCATGCATTCCTCGCCCAGCATGAGCTGTGTTTCGCACTCGCGCGCGATTTTGTCGTCGGGATAATCGAAGGAGAGCGGGCGGAAAATCATCTCATTGTTCTCGCTCGCCCTGCGGAAGGTGTCGTACAGATAGGGGATCAGGCGGTAGCGCACCTGAATGATGTCGCGGAAGTCCCCGGGGTTCTCAAAGCTGTAGCATTCCTGGTCGCGGGTGCCCAGCGCGGAATGGTTGCGCATGAGAGGCGTGAACACGCCCAGCGCGAGGAAGCGCAGCACCAGATCACGGGTGGCGTTCTCGTTGAAGCCGCCCAGATCCGCGCCGCAGTACAGGAAGCCGCACATATTCGCGGAGGGCAGCATCCGCAGGCAGAGCAGGATGTGCGACCACCAGGAGTGGTTGTCTCCGAACCAGATGCCGCTGGAGCGGTGGGCGCCGATGTAGGAGGCGCGGGAGAACATCAGGATCTTCTCCTTGCCGAACGCCTGCTCAAAATACTCTCCCGCCGCTCTTGTCATGCACGCGCCGTAGAGGTTATGCACCTTCTGATGGTTGACCTGTCCGCCGTCTATGGTGTGGTAGATGCTCGCGTAGTCATCCTGACTGTTGGAAAGCCCCAGAAAGGTGTCCTTGAGCGCAAAGAAGCCGCTCAGATCGAGGTTCTCGCCCTGCAGCGAAGCCGCCTTGCCGAGGGCGTTCCGCAGTCCCTTTTCGGAGTAGAAGATGGCAGGCTCGTTCATGTCGTTCCAGAAGCCGTCGATGCCCATGTCCGTGAGGAAGCGGTACTTTTCCCCGAACCACTCGCGCACCTCCCTGCGCAGAAAGTCGGGAAAGCCCACGATGCCGGGCCAAACGCCGCCCTCAAAATCGGCGCCGTCGGCGGTTTTGCAGAAGTAGCCGTTCCGCCTGCCCTCCTCATAGACGCTGTAGCCGTCCTCCTTTTTGACGCCCGCGTCAATGATGGGGATCAGGTGGATGTTCTGCGCCCTTTTCTCCGCCACGTAGCGCGCGAAATCGGGGAAGGCGGTTTCGCTGACGGTGAAGTCCTTGTAGCGCTCCATGTAGTCGATATCGAGATAGACGCAGTCGAGAGGGATATCCGCCGCGTCATAGCCCGCGATCACGCGGTCGACCGCCTCGCTGTTGTGGTAGCTCCAGCGGCTCTGCTGAAAGCCGAACGCCCACAGCGGCGGGATATAGCTCTGTCCGATCAGAGCGCGGAATTCCCTGACGGTGTCGGCGGGCTTGTCCCGCGTGATGAGATAGATGTCAAAGTCCTGTCCGTCAATGCGGATCTCGGCGGTATCGGCTTTGGTGTAGCCGATATCCCACACGATCCGCGCGGGGAAGTCGATAAAGATCCCGCTGCTGCCGAGCATGAGAAAATTGTGAGCGGCGTAGAGCGACTGCTTCGTTTCGGTGTGGAAGGGATCGTCGGAGCAGTAGCTCTGATAAATCCAGCCGCGCTTGTTGATGCCGCGGGGAGCCTCTCCCAGACCGTAGACGATATCGTCCTTTTCCATGCCGAAAGTAAAGACAAAGGCGTTGTTTTCAATGCGGTGATCGTAGGGAAACGCAGAAAAATCCGAGGAGCGCGGCTTGGATAACACCGCGTCGGTTTCGATCGGGCGCCCCATGGTGAAGCGTTGTATCATAAAAATCTTCCTTTGTTGCTAAAATATACTCTCATTATATAATAAAAATTAATATTTATCAATAAGCTTTTACGCGGTTTTTATGTATATATTTTTATTTTGTATGTCGCCGCGGAACGCGGTGCCCCCTTCAAAAAGTTCCTCCCGAAAATTTCCGAATTTATTGAATTCAATACACTTTTGTGGTAAAATAGGAGAGTATATATAGTATTTGTATTTATTTCCTTATGAGAGGAGTTCTGTATATGTGTGGTATTTGCGGCTTTACGGGAAAGATCGAAAACCGTGAAGAGGTGCTGAAAAGGATGACGGAGGTGATCACGCACCGCGGTCCCGATTCCGACGGCTATTTTGCCGACGATTACATCAACATGGGATTCAGGCGTCTTTCCATCATCGACCTGGACGCGGGGCACCAGCCCATCTACAACGAGGACAAGACCCTTGTCCTCACCTTTAACGGCGAGATTTACAACTACAAGGAGCTGCGTGAGAAGCTGATCAGGAAGGGGCATAAATTCGCCACCGACACCGACAGCGAGGTGCTCGTCCACGGCTTTGAGGAGTGGCGCGAGGACTTGCTGATGAAGCTGCGCGGTATGTTCGGCTTCGCCATCTACAACACGGTTGACAAGAGCGTGTTCATCGCCCGCGACTTCTTCGGCATCAAGCCCATGCACTATACGCAGATCGAGGGAGAGTTTGTCTACGCCAGCGAGATCAAGAGCATTCTGGAGCATCCCGGGTTTGTCAAGCGCTTCAACAAGCGCGCGCTGGATACCTACCTGTCCTTCCAGTACGCGGTACCTCCCGAAACCTTCTTCGAGGGTGTGTTCTGCCTGATGCCCGGCCACTATTTGTGGTACAAGGGCGACGAGGTGGAGACGAACCGCTACTTTGAACCCCGCTTCCGTCCCGACGAAACCATCACCGAGGAAGAGGCGGTGGATAAGATCGAGAAGGTGTTTGAGAATTCCGTCAGCGCCCACAAGATCGCGGACGTTGAGGTTGGCTGCTTCCTGTCCTCGGGCGTGGATTCCAGCTATGTTTCTACCTATTTTGCCGACCAGAAAACCTTCACCGTCGGCTTTGACTTCGGAGAAAAATACAATGAGATCAGCTGGGCGCAGGAGCTGAGCAGAAAAATCGGCGTCGAGCACCATACCCACCTGATTTCCAGCGAGGAATTCTGGGACGCCGTGCCCACCGTGCAGTACTACATGGATCAGCCGCTCGCCGATCCTTCCTGTATCGCTCTTTACTTTGTGTCGCGGCTCGCCAGTCAGTATGTCAAGGTCGTGCTCTCGGGCGAGGGCGCGGACGAGCTGTTCGGCGGCTACACCTGCTACAACGACCCCCGCGTGTTCCGTCTGTACCAGAAGATCGTGCCGCATTTTCTCAGAAGGGCGATCCGCGCGATCTGCCGCCATCTGCCCGACATCAAGGGCAGGGATTACCTGATCCGCGCCTGCGACGAGCTGGAGGAGCGCTACATCGGCAACGCCTTTATGTACGACCTTCGCGAGAAGCGCGCGATCCTCAAGGATCCCGCTATCGCGACCGCGCCGCAGACGCACGCGAAGAAATACTACTTCCGCTGCCGCAAGGCGGACGACGTGACAAAGATGCAGTATCTCGACATCAATATGTGGATGGTGGGAGATATCCTTCTCAAGGCAGACCGCATGAGTATGGCGAATTCTCTGGAGCTGCGCGTTCCCTTCCTTGACAAGGAGGTGTTCAAGGTTGCCTCCACACTGCCTGCCTCGCTGCGCGTCAACAAGCAGAACACCAAATACGCCATGCGCAAGGCTGCCGCGCGTCACCTGCCCGAGGCGACCGCGCAGAAGGAGAAGCTCGGCTTCCCCGTGCCTACGCGCGTATGGCTCCGCGACGAGAAGTACTACAACATCGTCAGGAAGAAATTTGAGGGCGAGACGGCGCAGAAATTTTTCCGTACCGAGTCGCTGGTCAAGTGGCTCGATGAGCACTACAGCGGCAAGGAGGACAACAGCCGCCGTGTCTGGACGGTCTATGTGTTCCTTGTCTGGTACGATATCTACTTCAGCGATCAGGAAAGCAGGGTGAAGAAGCCTGTCAACCATCTTGACGACCTCAAGGCGCTTGCCGAGGCGCGCCGCGACAAGCAGATCGACGCGCCGGGCGAAGTGATCATGGCGGCGGCGGAAGAAATTGACGAGGACTACGACGCTCCCGACTTCGGGATAGACAAGAGCAAGAAGGCGCAGCCCGCGGAGGAGCCGCAGCCTGACGAAGAGATTCAGACCTCCGGGGAAGAGCCCGCTGAGGCTCAGCCTGACGAGGACAATTTTGACGACGGCAATATGCCCGCCCTGATTGAGGAGGATGTTCCCGAGGAACCGCAGCCCGAGCCGCAGGAAGAGGTCAGGGAGGAGTACGTCAACATCCAGAATCCCGACGACGACGAGATCTACGAGGCGCCGCGCAAGCCCGCCACACCGCAGGAAAAGGTGCAGATGGCGATTGACAGCATCGAGCGCCGCTCCAAGTATCTCGATGAACCGAACGTGATTTCCGATGAGGCGGTGGACGATATCGTCAGCCAGATCAGCTTTTTCGGTGATGACGACGAGAAAGAAACGGACGGGACTCCCGCAGAGGAATAAGAGAAAAATAAAAAAGCGTAGGGCGAGGTGGTGTGCCGAGCCCTACTTGTTTGTTACACGGAATCCGTAAACACTTTTAAAATACTGCGCACGCGCGGATATTCCGCCGCCAGATCCGAGAGCGGAAGGGGATTTTCGCCCTTTCCCATCTCCACGGTAAAGCCGCAGCGGTGAAAGCGTTCAATAAACCAGTCCTTGAAGCCGCCTCCCGTGGCGATGTCGTCGGGAGAGGCGACCGTGTAGCCGCTGACCTCCGCCATACGCTGCGCGAGCAGCAGACAGCGGCAGGGCGTACGCCTTCCGAAATCCCAGTAGATTTCCCGCCCCTGACTGTGCAGGGCGAGAACACGCTCAAAGCGCGTTTGCTCACACAGCCGCACCAGCGCCCTCGTCTCCGGCTCGCTTTCGGGTCGGGAGCCTCCGAAGCGTGTGCAGGCGGGAGCGTTGATGCCGAGCGACCGCTCCTTTTCGCGCAGCCTTTGCCAGTCGGCGTCGAAATTGTGATTGAGGTCAACGCCGCGCGCGTTTGCCTTCCACCTGTCCCTGTCGCCGCAGACGGAGGCGGCGAGGGAGGCGTATCGTCCCGCGCGGGAGAAGCCGTGAAGGGCGATCTCGGTGCCGTCGGGATTCAGACAGGGAACCGCCGTGAGCGTCATCCCGCCGGGATGCTCTGCGTATTCCGCGACAAAGCGCAGGACGGCGGACACGGTCAGATATTCCGTCCCGTGGACGCCGCCGACGAGCAGACAGCGCCGTCCGCCTCCCCCGGCGGTGACGGCAAAAATATCGCGGCGGCAAAGGCTTTTGCCGATGACGCGCTTTCGCAGGCCGAAGCGCGCGCAGATTTCATTCAGCGATTTCACCTGATTTCGATAATCGGGTATCATCATAGCAGTTTCCATCCTTTTCAGAATCAAGAAAGAAGTGAGAATATGGACATGACAGAAAAAACCACAGGCAGCAAGGAGATATTTCACGGCCGCGTGCTGCATATGTTCCACGACGAGGTAGTCCTTCCCGACGGCTCCTCCTCCATGCGCGAGATCGTCCGCCACCCGGGCGGCGTGTGTATCGCCGCGCTCGATGAGGAGAACAATCTGCTTTTCGTCCGCCAGTTCCGCTATCCCTACGCGGAGGTGGTTCTTGAGCTTCCCGCGGGCAAGCTCGAAAAAGGCTCCACACCGCTGGAAAACGGCAAGCGCGAGCTGCTGGAGGAGACGGGAGCGGAGGGCTTCAATTACATATCGCTCGGTCAGGCTTATCCCTCCCCGGGCTATACCGACGAGATCATCCACCTCTATGCCTGCCGGATCGCGAAGCAGGGCGAGAGCCGTCCCGACGAGGGAGAGCTGGTCAACGTGGAGAAGATCCCGCTGAACAAGGCGGTCGAGATGGTCCTCAACAACGCGGTCCCCGACGCGAAAACCCAGATCGCGGTGCTCAAAACCAAGCTGCTGCTCGACAGCGGAAAAATATAAGGTGCATAGAAGCATATGCAAACGTTTTTGACATTATCACCCGAACAACAGAATACAGCCGTGTCTCTCGGCTTCTTTGACGGGCTTCACAGGGGTCACCGCAGGGTGCTGTCCCTGACTGCGGCGCAGGAGAAGGACGGGCTGCTGCCCGTCTGCCTGACCTTTGCGGAAAGCCCCAAGGCGATACTGGGCGGAAGGGATTTCCGCTATCTGATGACGCGGGAGGACAAGCTGCGCGGGCTGGAGGAGCTGGGCATCGCCCACACGGTTTTCGCGGATTTCCGCGCGCTGATGCACCTCTCCGCAAAGGATTTTGTGCGAGATATCCTGGTCGGGCAGCTCAGGGCGAGAAAGCTCTACTGCGGCTTTAACTACCGCTTCGGCAGGAACGCCGAGGGAGATACCGCGCTGCTCGGAAGACTCTGTGACAGGTACGGCATCGCTCTGACCGTTGTGCCGCCCGAAACGCGCG
>ONSE01000079.1 GCA_900320415.1 uncultured Eubacteriales bacterium | reverse complement strand
GATGTGTGAAATCTTCGGTGTGTCCTCGCAGAACGATTTTGTCGCCAACAGCTGCCTCGAAACCTTCTACAGCCACAGCGAGTATCATCCCCACGGCTGGGGGCTTGCCTGTGTCTCACGCGACAGCGCGCTGGTGGAGAAGGAGAGCATCAAAGCAAACCGCAGCAACTATCTGCGCGAGCGTCTCTCGCAGCCTGTCAGCGCGAAAATCATTCTGGCGCACATCCGCTACGCCACCATCGGTAACGTGGAGTACAAAAACTGCCACCCTTTTACCGGCAGGGACTGCACCGGCAGGCGGTGGACGCTGATTCACAACGGCACGATTTTTGATTACGAGCCGCTGAACCGCTTTGTGAAGGAACAGAAGGGCGACACGGACAGCGAGCGGATATTTCTCTATTTGATGGAGCGGCTCAATGAGGCGCAGCGGCAAAAGGGCGCCCGTCTTCCCTTTGAGGAGCGCTTCGCGCTGCTTGACGGCATCATCGGCGAGATGGCAAAGGGCAACAAGCTCAATCTGCTGTTCACGGA
This sequence comes from uncultured Eubacteriales bacterium, assembly GCA_900320415.1. Lineage (GTDB taxonomy): Bacteria > Bacillota > Clostridia > Oscillospirales > Acutalibacteraceae > Ruminococcoides. Next base: position 1,695 of record ONSE01000079.1, on the reverse strand, counting down.
CGGCAAATATCTTTATGTCCATACCAACTGCAGGGATACCCTGCATTATCTGAGCCGGAAGGGGACCGTGGTGATCGCGACAAGACCACTCAGCGGTGAGGATTGGCAGCCCGTGCCGTTCACGCGGCTGCTGGCGTTTTGCAAGGGCAGGCTGATTCGAACAGGGACCGATCATCAACACGAATATATTGAAAGCGAAGACGCGATGAAGCTGCTTTATCAGATTTTCGCCAACCTGTAAGGTGAATGCAAATGACAAGAGAAGAAGTAATGAGCAGTCTGTATGACCGCTACATCAGACCGACGGAACAGAAGAAGGAAAAATATATCGGTGTGGAAATAGAAATGCCGATTGTCAACCTTAACCATGAGGCGGTTGACTTTGCGGTGGTGCATCAGCTGACAGGCGCGTTCCTGCGGCAGTTTGGGTTCACGGCGGCAGGCTTTGACGAGGAGGGGCACATCTATTCCGCTGTCCACAGCGAAAACGGCGACGTCTTTTCCTATGACTGCTCCTACAATAATATGGAGTTTTCGTTCGGCAAGGAAAAAACGCTGGGTGCGATACACGAACGCTTTCAGACCTATTACGGCTTTGTGCAGGAATTCTTCGCGCGGTTCGGTTACACGCTGACGGGAATGGGGATCAATCCCAACCGTAATGTCAACCATAATGTGCCGATTGAGAACGGAAGATACAAAATGCTCTTCCATCACCTTTCCTCGTTCACGAAATACGCCTGTCTGCCGATGTATTTTCATCATTATCCGCAGTTCGGAATGTTTTCCAGCGCCTCGCAGGTGCAGCTCGACGTCACGAGGGAAAACGTGCCCGAGGTGATTCACGTCTTTAACCGTCTGGAGCCGATCAAGGCGCTCCTGTTCTCCAATTCCGTCCTGCTCGGCGAGGACGAGGAGCTGCTTTGCTGCCGCGATATGCTGTGGGAAAACAGCACCCACGGCGTCAATCCGCATAATGTGGGGATGTACGACTGTGACATCGGCACGGTGGAGGACTTGCTCAATTATATCTCCACGGCGAGTCTGTACTGTGTGGAGCGCGGGGGAAAATATCTGAATTTTCCGCCCGTGAATATCCTTGAGTATTTCAATCTTCCGTATCTGACGGGAGAGTATGTGGAGAACGGCGAGCTGCGTCAGATGACCTTTCAGCCGAGAACGGAGGATATCGCCTATCTGCGCACCTTCAAGTTTGAGGACCTGACCTTCCGCGGAACGGTGGAGTTCCGCAGTTCCTGCTGCCAGCCTATCAGCGACGTGATGACGGTGGCGGCGTTCCATCTCGGTCTATTGAGCAAAACCGTGCAGCTCAGAGAGCTGCTTGAGCAGGATTCGTCCCTTTATCATAACGGCTACACCGCCGCCGAGCTGCGCCGTCAGCTGGTGCGCAGGGAATTGCCTGCCTACATCAACCAAGAGGAGCTGTACCGTCTCGCCGGAAGAGTGCTCGATCTCTGCCGCGAGGGACTCGCGGAAAGGGGAGAGGGGGAGGAAAAATATCTCCTGCCGCTCTACGACCGCGTAAAACGCCGCACGAATCCCGCCAAGACCATGCTGGAGCGTCTGGAAAGCGGCGAAGAGCTGTACTCTGTTGTAAAAAGCTACAGCCGGCTCACGCAATGATCAATCAGGAGGTCAGCGCAACAGATGTTAAAGAGTTTTATTAGAAGATAG
>ONSE01000141.1 GCA_900320415.1 uncultured Eubacteriales bacterium | reverse complement strand
TCCCATGACTGCGGCTGATTGATCTGATCCAGCGCCTCGGCGTACAGCTGCTTTGAGCAGACGCGTTTTCCGGTGTAGTCGTCCAGATACGCGTAGATCATTCCTGCCCACGTGTCCTCCTGCATGAAGTCCTGCTGCCGCGTCCGCAGGCTCTTTTCCATCTCCTCGCTGAACGTCAGCCGGTAGCCGCCGCTGCGGTAGATCTCCATCGCCTCCGCCCACAGCTGGGAGAAATAGCGGCGCGACGCGTATTCGTCCGCGAGGATATGTACCTCGGCGCGCTCGGGACAGACGGTCACGGGAATGAACCTCCGGTTTCCCGACCTGTCGCGCGGCAGAAAATCCTGACGGTTGGTCGTGCCTCCGAACACACACTGCCGCGGTCTGTCGGCGGCGTACACCTCATACGGCACCTTGTAGGTCTCCTTCTGCCGGCTCAGAAAGGACTTGATCTCCTCGATGCTTCGGGCGCTTGCCGTCGCGATCATCTCGGACATCTCGATGATCCAGTGGCCCTGCAGCTTGCGGTAGACGTTCTCGTCGTCGAGCTTGCGCAGATCGTCGGAAAACCACTCGTCCCTGATCGCCAGAAAACGGAAAAACGTGGATTTGCCCGCTCCCTGACCGCCCACCAGACAGAGCATATTCTCAAACTTGCACCCGGGCTCAAATACCCTCCTGACCGCGCCCATCATAAACAGCTTCAGCGCCTCATGGTTGTAGTCGCTCACCTCGCTGCCGAGAAAGTGATGCAGGGCGTATCGGATCCGCTCCTCCCCATCCCATTTCAGGCTCTTCAGATAGTCCTGTATGGGATGATAGCGGTTCTCGTTGGCGACGATATTGAGCGCCTTGAGGATCTTCTTCTCATTGGTCAGGCTGTAGTAATGCTCAAGGTACCAGAGCAGATAATTCATCTCGGTGTCGTTCATGGAGGTGCTCGTCGTCTCCCACGGAAGGTCTCCCGTGATGTCCGTTTTCTCCGTCAGAAGATTCCTGCGGAAACGGCACTGCAGCCGAGGATCGCAGCCGATCGCCTGAATACAGTTCTGGAGCGTGTTTTTGATCTCGCCGTTCCTGTAGACCTCGAGTGAAGCTCTGATCTCCTCCTCGGGCTGCGGTATGGACGCAGCCGCATGATCGTTGGTTTCGGTCATAGTATCACCTCCTCTGTCAGTCGGGAACCTCTAAAAATTCCTTACTGCGCATAAGCACGACATTGAATGATTAGAGATTCCCAGTTGTGAAAGAATACTCTTTCTATCAACAGACCGTGAGAAGGTGTTTATTGCATACCTTTATGCAATTTAAAGAGAAATTTCATAAAGGTTACCGGCAGCCGCATCCGCGCGGCACGGAAGGATGGGAGAACCCCTTGAAATCTTCCCGTTTTTCGTGTATGATTAGTGACAGGACAGGAAAACAAGAAAACAAAACAGTAAAATCGAAATCGTTTGGAGCAGATAGTATGAGAAAGAAAATAATTGCCTTGCTTCTTGCCGCGCTTACCGCCTTTTCCGCCGGCTGTGCCGCCCCGGGACCGTCATCCGCCGATGATGGCAGTCAGAGCATCACTGCCAGGTCAAAAGAAAAACGCAAGATCATCATCGATACCGACACAGCCGGGGACGACGCGGTCGCGATGATCATTGCCGCCAAGACCGAAAACGTTGACATTCTCGGCGTGACGGTTTCCGCGGGCAACGTAGAGCTTGAGCAGGCGGTCAGGAACGCCCTGATGACGCTGGAGATCGCCGGCTGCGACGCGCCTGTTTATAAGGGTGCGAGCGCATCCTACACCGGGAAAAAGCGGGAAACCTTCAGTGTCTACGGCAAGGACGGTATGGGTGATAACGACCTGATTCATCCGACCCGGAAAGCCGAGGACAAGAGCGCGGTGGACTTTATCATTGACACCGTCAAGGCTGATCCCGATGAGGTTGAGATCGTCGCGCTCGGGCCTGTCACGAATCTCGCGCTTGCCCTTGATAAGGATCCCGAAGCAATGAAACACGTCAAAAGATACTGGTCAATGGGAACGAGCGGCTTTGGAACCGGAAACGCTTCTCCCGTGTCGGAGTTCAACGTGTATCACGACGCCGAGGCGTACAAGGTGCTGACGGATTGCGGTGTGCCCGTTATGGCAATCGGGCTGGATGCGGTCACCGAAGCAACGACTTTCAGCAAGGAGGATTTTGACAGAGCGGCGCAAAACGGCAGGCTGTCTGATTTTGTTTCCAAATCCTTCGCCGGGCTGCTTCGGTTCTATGCGGAAAAACGCGGGCTCCAGCAAGTCGATATCCCCGACGGTGTCGCGATGGCCTGCGCGCTGTGGGACGGATATCTGCTTGAAACCAAAGCCTGCCACGCTGCGGTGATGACAGAGGATAACGAAGCCTACGGTCAGGTGATCCTTTTTCAGGAGGGCTTCGGCTATGACAACGGAGTGGAATATGATGATTACAGCTTTTACGTCGCGTCAAAAACAGCGGACAAAGCCTTTAAGAAAACACTGATTGAGCTGTTAAAGGACGACAAATAAGCGCTCTCGGCAATAAAACGGATATTGAGATCATCACCGCGGCTCAAAACGGCGGGGGTATACGCACTACCGTCTCGGTTTTCTCGAGGAGGAATACACGGCTTTTGGCATATCGCTGAGCGAGTACGAACAGTATCTCAGTTTTGTTCCGGATCTGACAGCAGAGGAAAGAGAAAGAGCCGAAGCGGAGACGGAACACATCAAAAGGGTGCGTGACCGCCTGTTCCGCAGAGCAGAACAGGAAGAATGACTCTCACAGAGTCCTTCGCTGCCGGTGAAACCGGGGCGGAACGGCTGCTGCAGTACGGAGCCGGCGCATTTGATAATAACGAAAAAAACAGGGGACAGTCCGGCCGGACTGTCCCCTGAGCTTTGGGAATCTCTGATATCTCACTGCCGTACTGACGCGCGGCGGGAAGTTCCGAGAGGTTCCCCGATCGGTTATTCACACGGTTTTGCGCGTCAGACCGTGGTTTTGCAGGTGTGTGCCGTTCCTCAGTCCCTGAATCTCTGACCCTTCCGCGCGCGTGAGTGATGACGCGCCTTACGGCGCTTACGGGAGGAGCGTGAGGAGAGCAGAGCGATCAGCGAAACGAGGATCAGAAGCAGCGCCGTTGTCAAAATGATGACAAGCACCATGTGCTCCGTGATGAACGCCTCGAGGGGCGAGATGTCGCGCTCAACATCCTCGGCGGCGAGAAGATCGGTAACTCCCAGATCCAGATCCTCATATCGGACACTGACGGTTCCGAGTACGTCGCCCTTTGCAACGGGAGCTTCGACCTGTTCGGCGCAGCTGACCTCGACCTTCAGCTTGCTTTTATCGTATTGATTCGGAAGAAAGGCTGTGATCGCCTTCCCGGGAACCGCGCTCAGCGTCTTTCCGTTCCGCACATACTTCACGTCAACGGACGCAAGACCGTCCTCGGGACTGAATATCGTCTGCACGCCCAAGCTGCCGTAAGCCTGTTCATAGAGCTTCGCGGTATCCTTCATCGCGTAGTTCACGTTTTCCTCATAGGAAAACCGCGCGCCGAAACACACGCAGAGGTATTGATCGCCGTCCTTGTCCGATGAGGTCACAAGACACTTGCCCGCCTCGTCCAGATAGCCGGTCTTGATGCCCCTGGTGTACTCATAGTAGTAGCTGCCGCCCTCCGCTTCCGGGTCGATCATGTAATTGGTGTTATGGAGGGTGTTGAACCCTGCCGGGGTGTAGTACACCGTGCCGCATATCTCCATGAAGTCCGGGAGCGTCATGGCGTACTTGGTGATCAGCGCCATATCCCGCGCGGTCGAATAGTGCCCGGCATCGTACAGACCGTGCGGATTGGCGAAATGTGTGTTCGCGCAGCCCAGCTCAGCGGCCTTCGCGTTCATCTTTTCCACAAAGCCCGCGATACCGCCGCCGACATAATCCGCCAGCACAAGCGCGGCGTCGTTGCCGGACGGCAGCATGAGTCCGTAGAGAAGATCCCTGACGGAAACCTTCTCCCCGATATGCTCCGACAGCCCCATCATCGTGCTCTCCGGGTCAAGTCCGTCCAGCAGCTCCTGCCTGACGGTGACCTCAGTGTGTTCCAAATCCCCGACATTCTCCGCTGTAATGATAAAGGTCATGATCTTTGTCGTGGAGGCAGGATAGCTCCGTTTGTCGGAATTCTTCTCATATACGACCGCTCCCGCGCTGAGGTTCTCCAGATATACCGCGTCCGATACGGTGTCCGCACTGAACATATAATCGACAGCCGAGGCGGATAATCCGCTCAGGCAAATCATCATGACAGATATAACAAATGCTGCAATACGCTTCATATTCTTTCTCCTTTTCGGAATCATTCCCAAGGCTCCCTCCGCTGATGACGCGGCGCGTCCCGATGCCGCTTATCCGCGTTCGGCGCGGCTCTGCTTCCACGGGCGCTCTTTTCCTGTCCAGCCCTTTTCCTTCCAATAACGCGTATCCGCTTCGTTCCAGCCGTTGCGCTGCATCAGGTGCATCATCCAAAAGAAGCCCCTGCTCCTGAGCCCGGGCTTTACGCCGCCCTGCCTCTTACGGATTTTTGCCGCAAGCGAGCCGGTCGCCCTTTCGATCCTTCTTTTCTTTTTTTCGCTCGCGCCGTCCCAGTCAACAGCGGCAATGCCGATCCCGTACTGATATATTTTGGCGACGCCCCAGTAGAACAGACTGTCCGCCATATCCCTGTCGGCGGACTTCATTCCGCCTCCCGCGGCTGTAGAGATGCACACGCCCTGCTTTCCGAACATCCTTTCCTCCGGCCGGTGAACCATCCAGCGCCAGCCGTAGTGATCCAAAAACGCCTTCATCGCGCCTGTCGCGTGATATACATAAACCGGACTCGCGAGAATGATCACATCCGCCTCATCGATCGCCCGTGTTATAACAGCCAGCTTTTCATAATGCGGACATTTTGCTTCGCTTTCTTTGAAGCAGCGCACACAGCCGCAGCAAAACTCGCCAAAATCCCTCGGCAGAAAAAACTCGGTCGTCTCGCCGCCGATTTTTTCCGCGAGCATCCGCGCGATATGGCAGGTAGAGCCTTCGTGGCTCTGACCGTGAACTATCACCGTTTTCATCTGCTTTGTCTCCTTTTTGCCTCCGGGTCTTTCAGATTTATTATAGAGAATGCGCGCAGACTTGTCAAGGCGGCGCATCCCGATGGTATGCCGTGCGTCAATCGGAGCAGCGGCAAGGGAAACTGACGGTAAAATCCCTCCCGGTCATCCCGCCGCTCTGCCAAAATAAAGGCGGACAGGAAACCCTCAAAAGCAGCCCGCGCG
>ONSE01000184.1 GCA_900320415.1 uncultured Eubacteriales bacterium | reverse complement strand
TTTTTCAGCACCGCTGACGCCGCATAATGTAGTATGTGAAACCGCTCGGGAGCTGTACGCTCCAGCAGGCTTCTGTGTTCCTTGTCCCATTTCGCGAGCTCGGCTTCTGTCAGCGACGCGCCGACGCCTCTGCACGCTCTCATCCTGCCGTGCCAGGATTCTCTTGTAAACGGCACCGTCAGGTCGTATTCCTCGTGGGACTCTAACTCAAAGCAGTCGAGGACGGCGTCGGGGAGCTCAATAGGATGCCTTGTTTCTCCCGCTCCCGTCCAGCCGGGACTGTACTTCAGAACAAGCTCCTCGCTTCTTTTCGCGATGCTGTCCTCGGACGGCAGCCATGCCATATAGAGGATCAGCAGCCTGCCTTCGGGCTTCAGCAGCTCCTCCAGCTTTGGCGCGAGCCTTTTATGGTCAAAGTACCAGAAGCACTGGCAGGCGGTGATGACGTCAAAGGAGTCCCGCGGAAAGTCAAGCTCTTCCGCGGGGACCGCAAGGAAATCGATCTTCATGTTCCGCTCGTCCGCCAGCCGTTTCGCCTGCTCGATCTGTTCGGGGGAGATGTCCGTGCCCGTCCAGCTTGCTCCGTATTGGTACAGGTTCCGCGGCAGGACGCCCGTTCCCGTTCCGATGTCAAGGACGCGCTGTCCCTTCACGCAGAGTCCTCTGTCCACGATCCTGCGGTAAAATTCTTCGGGGTAGATATCTCTGTATCTGGCGTATTCCCGTGAGGTTCTGCCCCAGTCGAACGCCTTGCCGGCGTCGATTCTTTTATCGGATATTTCCACCGTCATCACTTCCTTTCGCCCCGGGTCAGCAGGATGACGCGCTCGGGACAGCTTCAGTCAGCGAAACTGCCGACCCATTGCTATTGCCTCAAAAAGTCCTTGAGGCAATCCGAAATACTCTATGAACTCATCAAACAGGTTGTTGAGTTTGCGCTGTGCTTCAGGCGGAGCATCAGATCGTACTGCGGGGCAGGACTGCTTTGTTTTCTTCTTTTATTTCGCGACGAAGACAAGATGGTTCTCTTTTGCGTATCGCTCGGCATAGGTTCCCGAATTACCCTGGATGATCAGCTTGCCGCAATCCGAGAACGCGTCTTCTCCGATCTCTGAAATGTTATCAGGCAGGAAAACCCTTTCCAAGGAAGAACAACCTTGAAACGCTCTTGCTCCGATAGCTTCCAGCTTCTCGGGAAACCAGGGCCGGTGCAGCGAGGAACATCCTTTAAAAGCTTCGGTTCCTATTTCAGTGATTTCATCTGAGAGGAACACCTTGACCAATTCTGAACAATCTGCAAATGTCCCTGAAGGTATACCGGAAAGGCTTTTGGGCAAATGAATGCTTTTTAGCCTTTTACATCCGGCAAATGATTCCGTTCCTAAAAAAGTCACAGTATCGGGAATATAAATGTCTTCCAGAGAACTGCAATTTTTGAAAGCCGAGTATCCAAGCTCGATCAGTCCATTATGCAAATGAATATGCTTAAGACCGGTACAATCCATAAATGTGCGGTACCCCAAGTTTTTCACATACAGGTCGAGCGGTTTTTCTAACGAGGGACAGTTCGTGAATACACACGGCATCACCTTTGTTCCTCTGTATGTACCGAAAACAGCTCTCAAATGCGGGCAATTCCCGAAAAGCATCTCTGTTAAGCCTCCGTGCTGCCCGTCTGAAATATTACCGCAGCAGATAACGGATTCCAATGCTTCCGAATCGCAAAACGCGCCGTCGTTAAAACACAGTTCCTTTGCGCTCAGTTTGACCGTGCGTATTGCCGAGCCCTTAAAATTATAGCAATTCAAACGAATAGTATTATGCGCGATGAATTCTACTGACTTCAAATTAGGGAAAGAGGCAAATTGAGATCCCCAGGCAATGTTTATCTCGTCAGCTTCCATTCTCAGGGAGATGACTTCGTCCTCTGACAGTCCGTTCTTTTGCAATTCTTTCGTGAGAGCATCCCGGTCTATGCTTTGCGTCCAGATCCCAAAGGATGCGGAAAAACGAACGTCCTTACCGTTTGTATTTAAAATGTTTACGGTTACCATAGGTTGCTCCTTTCATCAGCCGATATCAACATATTTCAAATACCTCGTGGTAAATGAAGCCGTGGTTCGGATAATACCGCCCATTCAGTATTTTGATTCTCTCTGAAAAAGCTTTGAGATCGAGGTGTAGTAGGTTGTCGTCAAGAGGAATAAAGTACGGCGCATCTGAGATTCCGACTGGATTTACAAGCACTCCGTGACAATCCGCAACATAACCGGTGTCAGTTAAAAACCTGATAATGTCAGAAAAGCGATACTTACCATTGATAACAACTGTATTATCAAAATCTTCAAAACGAATTTTTAACGCAACAGGATTCGGAATCGTCGGGTGATTTCCGAGTTCTGTCATATGATGTCCCCACCCGCCTTCAGCAAAGTAAAAAACACCGGGCATCTGATAGGCAAAGCACAACTCATCACAGTTCTCGATCTCCTCAGAACAAATATGAGTTGTATCCGTTGTAAACCATCCTTCGTTTGAATGTGAATGATGGCATTGAAATAATGTAACAAGCTCCATACCGGCAGGTTCGTAATACCCAAACACACTAAATGCATATTTGATCAGTTCCCTTATGGATTTTGAATCATCAAATTCCAGCGTTTTCTGCCCTTCGGCGAAAAAAGTATACCGTCTGATCATGGAAGTGCCTCCTGTGTGAGATTGATGTTCATTTGATAGCTACAAACTGTCCCGTGTCAGCAGGACGACGCACTCGATGTGCGCCGTGTGGGGGAACATATCGACGGGCTGAATCTTTTTCACCCTGTAGCCGCTGTGCTTCGTCAGGAAGTCCAGATCGCGCGCGAGGGTTTCGGGATTGCACGAGACGTAGACGACTCTTTCGGGCGTCATTTTTATCAGGGAGCGCAAAAACTGCTCGCTGCTGCCCGCCCGCGGCGGATCCATGAACACCACGTCGCATTTCTCTCCCTCTTCCGCGCACGCCTCCATGAACTCCCCCGCGTCGCCCTTGTAAAAGCGGATGTTTTTCAGACCGTTCGCCTTTGCGTTGGTGATCGCGTCGCGCACCGCGTCGCCGTTGAGCTCCACACCGACGACCGTTCCCGCGCCCTGCTTCGCCGCGACGATGCCGATGGTGCCGATGCCGCAGTAGGCGTCGAGCACGGTTTCGTTTCCCTTTAAATGGGCGAATTCCATCGCCTTTCCGTACAGCACCTCGGTCTGGACGGGATTGATCTGGTAAAAGCTCTTGGGAGAGATGCGGAAGCGGCAGCCGCACAGAATATCCTCGATATATCCCTTGCCGAAGAGCACGGTCTGCCTTTCCCCGAGCACGAGATTGGTGCTGAGGCTGTTGACGTTCTGCACGATGGTGGTGATGGCGGGGAACTGTTCCCGTATCGCTCTGACAAAATTGTTTTTGGAAGGGAACACCGGCGTGCCCGTGACGAGCACCAGCATGATCTCGTTCGTCTGAAAGCCGCGGCGCACCAGCACATGGCGCAGAAACCCCTTGCGGGTGTCCTCGTTGTAGGTCGTCAGCCGGAAGGAGGGCAGCAGCCGTCTGACGCCGACGATGATCTCGTCGGCAGCCTCGTCCTCGATATTGCAGGAGTCGATGCCCACCACATGGTGGGTGCCCGACTGATAGACGCCCGAGATGATCCTTCCGCTGCGGTTGGTGTAGAACGCCGCCTGCACCTTGTTGCGGTAGTGGGAGGGATTTTCCATGCCGATGATCGGCTCGACCCTGCCGAAGCGCCGCAGCAGACGCTCGGTCTTGCCCTGCTTGAAGCGCAGCTGGTCGGGATAGGCGGTGTCGAGCTGACAGCCGCCGCACTTTTTGTAGACGGGACAGCGGTTCTGCTTTGTGCTGTTTGCGTTATTCATAAAATTTCCCCTTGTGTTTTTCTGATTCTATTCTATCATCAACAGACTTCAATTGCAAGCGGCAAAAAGCCTTGACAAAAGACGGATTTGAGAATATACTGACATTGATATACGGCAAAGGCGCTGTAGGGAATGCCCCTGCGGCGCCTGTTTTGGACTTACAAAAAAATTCAGTTAGGAGAGTTTTTTATGTCAAAGGTACCCGAAATGTTCGGCTCCATGGTGTTTAACGATCAGAAGATGCAGGAAAGGCTTCCCAAGTCGACCTATAAGGCACTCAAAAAGACCATTCAGGACGGAGAGCCGCTCGACATCAGCGTCGC
>ONSE01000139.1 GCA_900320415.1 uncultured Eubacteriales bacterium | reverse complement strand
TCACAGTTCCTTTTCTGTCAGCATTCGCCCATATCGTAATCGGACTTCATCTGAAAGCTTCTGCAATCGGTGCAGGGGTACTCGGCAGGGCGTTTGTCGTGAATGCCGATAGTGATTTTTTCCAGTGAACAGAAGTCCTTTTTGTCATTGTGATGTTTGCAGCTGGAAACCGTGCAGGCGATGCACTGATTGGCGTATTTGTTGTCCATGATTTCACCTCGTATTTCTTTTGATTCTATTATCTCCCCGGCTGCGCCGATTATTCGCACCGCGCGGCATTTTTATCATAAACTGTAGCGAGGTGAAAGATATGAACGTGATTTCAGCAGTGATTCTGTGTGTGCTTGCCGTTGTCGGCGCGTGCGCGGTCATCAAGGAGATCTCCCTGCGGCTCTTTCGGATCAAGGCGGATTGCTCTGTCATGCTGATTACTCCCGTAGACAGTGCAGAGGACGCGGAACTTGTACTGCGCAGTGCGGCTGCCCGATTGAAATGGGGAAGAAGCAGAGCCGACTGCGCGGTTTGTCTGGACTGCGACATCGATGAGAAAACAAGGAAAATCTGTGAGACCGTGTGCCGTGAATACGGTTTTCTGCGACTGATGACGAAAAAGGAGTTAAAAGAGGAATTGCATTTGTGACTTGTACTTGCGGAAAAAATAGGGTATACTGTAAGGAAAGAAAAACGCAAAGGACTTGTCTTATGGAAGAGGAAAAGCTGCTCCGTCTTGAGGGAGCTGTAGAAAATATTGTTTTCAGAAATGAAGACAACGGCTATACGGTTCTGGAAATCTCCGACGGTGAGGAATACATAACCGCCGTCGGAGTGATGCCGCTTGTCAGTGCCGGAGATACGGTGACATTGCTCGGAAGCTTTACCGAGCATAAGAGCTACGGCAGGCAGTTTGCCGCGCAAACCTGCGAGGTGGCACGCCCCGACAATTCGGCGGATATCCTGCGCTATCTCGCCTCGGGCGCGGTTAAGGGAGTCGGTCCCTCCACCGCACGCAGGCTCGTGGACGAATTCGGAGAGGCAACGCTTGAGGTGATGGAAAAGGAGCCCGAGCGCGTTGCCATGCTCAGGGGGATCAGCAGGGCAAAGGCGCTGGAGTTTTCAGCGCAGCTCAAATCGGATGAAAGCGTCCGGGCGCTGATGCTCTATCTGGGAGGCTTCGGCATCTCCAATACCGTTTCCATCAAAGTATTCAAGCAGCTCGGAGCGGGCGCCGTTGAACAGATCAAAGAGAATCCCTATCAGCTTTGCATGGGAGATTTCGGAATCAGCTTTCAGACCGCCGATGTGATCGCTATGAAGGAAAGCTTCCGTACGGACAGCGAGGCGAGGCTTCGGGCAGGAATCACTTACATACTTCGTCACAACGAGGGAAACGGTCACACCTGTCTGCCGCGGAAGAAGCTGGAAAAAATGGCAGCGGAATTTCTTCGCATCGGTGTTGAGAGTATTTCGGATTGTATGGAAGCAATGATCTTTGACCGCACGCTTGTCAGTGAAACAATGGCGGAAAAGGAGTTCATCTTTTTGCAGGCGATGCACCTGACAGAGGTTTACATTGCCTCGCGGATCAAGCTGATCAAAAGCTTTCCCGCCGAACAGATCAGCGGAATTGATGACGCGATAAGGGTTTGCGAGATGGAGGACGGCATCACCTACGCGGATTTGCAGAAGCAGGCGATTTCCGCAGCCCTGACAGAGGGCTTGCTTGTCCTCACAGGCGGACCGGGCACGGGAAAAACCACGACGCTCAATGCCATCATCAAAATCCTGCAAAGCAGAGGACAGAAGGTGCTGCTGGCGGCTCCCACAGGCAGGGCGGCACAGCGTATGTCAGAGCTGACAGGCGGAGAAGCCAAGACGATCCACCGTTTGCTGGAGGTCTCATGGGACAACCAAGACAAGCCGGTTTTCAGCAAGAACGAGCGCAATCAGCTCAAGGGCGAGGCGCTGATCATCGACGAGGTTTCCATGGTGGACGTCAGTGTGTTCGAGAGTGTGCTTCGCGCTCTGCCGCTGGGGTGCCGGCTGATTTTGGTCGGGGACTCCGACCAGCTTCCGTCTGTGGGAGCGGGCAACGTGCTGGGCGATCTGATCGAGGGAGAAACGATTCCCGTGGTTCGCCTGCATGAGATCTTCCGTCAGGCGCAAAAGAGCCTGATCATCACCAATGCGCACCGCATCGTCAACGGAGAAATGCCGATACTCAATGCCGCGGATAAAGATTTCTTTTTTCTGAAGAGGAATTATAAAAACGAAGTGTCCGAGCTGATTGCGGATTTGTGCAGCGTGCGTCTGCCAAAGGCGTACGGCTATTCCGCCTTTGAAAGCATCCAGGTGCTTTCTCCCTCCAAAAAGGGAGAATTGGGAACTGCGGAGCTGAACCACAGACTGCAGGCGAGGCTCAATCCAGCCAAGGAGGGAAAGAGCGAGGCGGTCATCGGCTCCCGTACGTTCCGTGTCGGCGATAAGGTCATGCAGATCAAGAACAATTACGACATTCGCTGGGAAAAAGAGGACGGAGAAATCGGCGAGGGAATTTTTAACGGAGATATTGGTATAATAAAAGCGATAGACCGCAAAAGCAAGAGGATGTGGGTGGACTTTTTTGACAAAAGCGCGGCGATCAGCTTTGAGAACGCCTCAGAGCTGGATTTTGCCTACGCCATCACGGTTCATAAGAGCCAGGGAAATGAGTTTGATTGCGTTATCATTCCCATGTTTCCCGGTCCCGCACAGCTCTACTACCGAAATCTCCTTTACACCGCCGTCACCAGAGCCAAGAAAACTCTGATTCTGGTCGGCAATCCCCATACTGTGGAAATCATGGTAAACAATAACAGGCAAACAAAACGCTATACGGGCTTGAAGCATTTCCTGCGGAGGGATTTCGGTATCTACACGGAAAACAACGATCGGGAGTAATGTATGGATATCGCAATCGACCTCGGTTCCTCGCGAACCGCCATCTATCTGGAAACCAGGGGGAAGGTGCTGGACAGCGCAAGCGTCGTCGCCTGCGACAGCACAGAGGAAAGGGTTCTCGCCGTCGGCGACGAGGCGTACAATATGATCGGGAAAACGCCGGCGGGAATTACCGCCGAATATCCGATAGAGGGCGGAGTGATCACAAACTCACGGCTTGCCGAGAGAATGGTCTCTGCTATGCTCCGGCAGGCGGCGGATTTCCGCGTCTCTTTGCCCCGCGTGGTAGCGTCCGTTCCCTGCGGACTCACCGAGGTGGAAAAGCGTGCCGTTATCAATACCGTCAGCGTGGCAGGCGCCCGAAAGGTGTTTTTGCTGGAAAGCCCCAAAGCGGCAGCCATCGGCTGCGGCGTTGATATCACCGCTCCAAAAGGGACAATGGCAGCCGTCATCGGCGCGGGCACGGCTGATATCGGCGTGATCTCCTTGGGAGGACTGACTGTCTCGCGCAGTACGCGGCGTGCGGGAAGGGCGATGGATTCCGCCATTGTTGACTATGTGCGGGACAAGTACCGCCTGATGATCGGTGAAAACATGGCGGAACGCTGCAAAAAAGAGATCGGATGTGTCAAGCCGTTTGAGGAAGAAAGGGTCTTTCGCGTGAAGGGGCGTGACACGGTTTCGGGACTGCCGTCCTATGCGGATATCGGCAGCGGGGAAATCAGCACGGCAATTATCCCTGTGGCAATGGGTATCGTGTCGGAAATCAAATCCGCTTTGGAGAACACACCGCCCGAGCTGGTGGGCGATATCAGCACAGAGGGAATCCTCCTCACAGGCGGATTGGCGGCTCTTTCCGGTCTGGGCAAGCTCGTCAGTGAGCAGACGGGGCTGCGCGTCAAGGTACACAAGTTCGCTGCCGACTGTGTGATTATGGGCTGCGGAAAGGCGCTGCGGATGATTCCCGAAGCAGAGCGAGGCGAGAGCACCTCGCCCCTGGTAGTGATTTGAATAGGATTATCAGTAAAAGCGCCGTGCCGGCGCTTTTTTCTTTTTAAAACTCCAAACAGCTGTTATGCGGAATGAAGCGCAACAGATATTCAGGGAATTAGTCAAGGATTGAAATGGGTGGTTTCCTTTATTGAAATAATCGAAGTACCCCTGCCGTTGCCGCGCACAGGATCATTCCCGAAACCGTTGGTATCAGCATAGATAGCAGCGTCCACTTCCGGCTCCCGGTTTCCTTTCTGATCGTCAGACAGGTGGTGGAGCAGGGAAAATGCATCACTGTCATGATAATCATGCAGACAGCGGTTGTTGCTGTCCAGCCGTTTGCCGAAAGCAGCGCCAGCAATTCTCCGTATCCCGTATAATCCGTCATGGTGCCGCTCGCCAGATAGGACATGATGATAATGGGTATCACTGTCTCGTTGGCGGGGAACCCGAGGAGGAACGCCATCACGATCACACCGTCGAGTCCGAGAAAACGTCCGAACGGATCCAGAAATTCCGTGCAGTACCATAAGACCGTATGTCCGCCGATGATCAGATTCGCGCTCAGCCAGATGACCGCGCCCGCGGGAGCGGCTACCGCGACGGCTCTGCCCAGCACAAACAGCGTTCTGTCCGTCAGGGAACGCACGATTGTTTTGAGGATCTGCGGTTTTCGGTAGGGAGGAAGCTCCAGGGCAAATCCGGCAGGTTTGCCCTTCGCGAGAGTGACGGAGAGCAGCTTTGACACCGCGAGCGTTACGGCGGCGCAGAGAGCGATGATCAGCACCAGATACAGTGCCGCCTCAACCGAGGCGAGCAGACCGAAGGAGCTGCCCGCAAAATACATCATAATCATCGCGATCAGGATCGGGAGCCTGCCGTTGCAGGGCATGAAATTGTTGGTGAGTACGGCAATCAGTCTTTCCTTCGGACTTTCAATAATGCGGCAGCCCGTCACACCGCAGGCGTTGCAGCCCAGTCCCATCGCCATACAGAGGCTTTGCTTGCCGTGGGCACCGCAGCGTGAGAAAAACACGTCCAGATTGAAGGCGATGCGCGGCAGATATCCCGAATCCTCTATCAGGGAAAAGAGCGGAAAGAAGATCGCCATCGGCGGCAGCATGACGGATACCACCCATGTCAGGGTGGTGTAAACGCCGTCGATCAGCAATCCCGTCAGAAAGGAGGGAGCGTTCGCCCACGCGAAAAGGCTGTAGAGCCGCTCCTTGCCGGCGGCAAAAAGGCCGCTCAGCCACTCGCTCGGATAGTTGGCTCCCACTGCCGTTATCCAGAACAGCAGCGCGAAAAGCAGCAGCATAATCGGGATCCCCGTCAGCTTTGAGGTCAGCAGCTTGTCGAGTCCGGAGCCGCTTTTTTTCTTTCCGTCGTCGGTGACGCAATCCTCAACGATATTTTTGCTTCTCTGAGCAAGCAGATAGGCGGAAGAGCCGTGATCGGCTTGCAATAAAACGGGGTCGGGAAAGGGAGGGGCGCAGGACACCGAGCCGTCACAAATTCCGACAATCGTTTTTGTTAATTTGAGCAGACCCTCTTTTCTTACCGCACAGGTCTTGACAACGGGGATCCCGAGAGCGGACGACAGCTTTTCCGTGTTGATATGGATCCCCTTTTTCTCCGCCTCGTCGCTCATGTTCAGGCACAGGACTGCCCGGCTTCTCAGGGAGAGTATTTCCAGCGCGTAGCTGAGGTTGCGCTCCAGCGCATTGGAGTCCGCGACTATCACGACACAGTCGGGCTCCTCCTCTCCGAGAAAATGCTGTGAAACAGTTTCTTCCTCCGAGAACGCCGTCATGGAATAGGTGCCGGGAAGGTCGGTGATTTGCAGCAGCCTGCCCTCTGTTTCAAAATAGCCTGTGCTCAGCTCCACGGTCTTGCCCGTCCAGTTGCCCGTGTGCTGCCGCAGTCCTGTCAGCGCATTGAAAACCGTACTCTTTCCGACATTCGGATTTCCCGCGAGCACCACACGGTAGGAAAACTCTTTTTCACTCATTCTGACACCTCACGTATATATCGCGGCTGTCACGGCTGCGCAGCGCGATCATCGTGTTTTTTACTCCGTAGGCGACAGGATCCCCGAACGGCGCGCGAAACAAGGGCTGAATGACAGCGCCCTTTACAATCCCCATATCATAAACACGGCGGAGAAGATAATCCGCACACTCTACCCGTTCCACAAGCGCGGATCTCCCGACGGGGAGATCGCAAAGCCTGATTTCCTTTTGCATATCCATCACCCTTGGTTTTTACTCTATCTTATGTCAGA
Source organism: uncultured Eubacteriales bacterium (assembly GCA_900320415.1). Taxonomy (GTDB): domain Bacteria; phylum Bacillota; class Clostridia; order Oscillospirales; family Acutalibacteraceae; genus Ruminococcoides. The sequence continues at coordinate 22 of ONSE01000139.1, read as the reverse complement.
CAGAAATAACCGTGACGGATTT
>ONSE01000210.1 GCA_900320415.1 uncultured Eubacteriales bacterium | reverse complement strand
GGTTCTCAGCGATTCACCGCTGTTCTTTATTCTGAACTCCTACACGACGGGCTTGTCGCCTGCGGTGATGGAATATCTGCTCGGCGTCATGCTGCAAAAGACATGTGGCGGCAGTGTGTCGAGCGACGAAATCGGACTCAGGGTTACCGACACGGGACTGGTTCTCCCGTGCGGTTCAACCGCGATCTGGGAGAAATAAATATGTCATTTATTGCGATTGAAAACGTTTTTTTCTCTTACGACAGCACGGACGGGGGACAGCCTGTCAAAAATGCCGTGGACGGCGTTACGCTCTCTGTTGAAAAGGGAGAGTTTGTGGCTGTCATCGGACACAACGGCTGCGGAAAATCCACACTTGCCAAGCACCTCAATGCGATGCTGCTGCCTGACAGCGGCAAGGTGATCGTGGACGGAGATGACACCTCTGACGAGAATAAAACGTGGGATATTCGGGAAAAGGTCGGGCTGGTACTGCAAAACCCCGACAACCAGCTCGTCGCGAGCATCGTGGAAGAGGACGTCGCGTTCGGACCCGAAAATCTGGGGGTAGAGCCATCGGAGATACGCCGGCGTGTGGACGAGGCGCTCAAGGCGGTGGATATGTACCATTACCGTCACCACGCGCCCCATAAGCTCTCGGGCGGACAAAAGCAGCGCGTTGCCATCGCGGGCATTCTGGCAATTCAGCCGCAATGCATCGTGCTCGACGAGCCGACCGCCATGCTGGATCCCAACGGCAGGGAGGAAGTTATGACTACCCTGCACAGGCTCAACCGTGAAATGGGAATGACTGTCGTTCTGATCACTCACTACATGGACGAAGCGGTATCTGCCGACAGGGTAGTCGTGATGGACAGCGGCAGGGTTCTCACACAGGGAACGCCCGAGGAGGTGTTTTCACAGGTTGAGCTTCTCAAAAAACACAGACTGGACGTGCCTCAGGCAGCTGAGCTGGTATTTCGGCTCATCGGCCGTGGGCTGCACGTTGATCATATCCCTCTCAGTGAAGGGGATTGCGTCAATATGCTCGGGGAGGTGCTGCAATGAGCGCTGTTCTCGAACTGAAAAACCTTAGCTTTGTTTACGGCAAGGGGACGCCGTTTGAAAAAAAGGCGGTCAACAATGTAAGCCTTTCCATCAATAAAGGGGAGTTTGTCGGAATCATCGGGCACACAGGCTCCGGCAAATCAACTTTGGTGCAGATGCTCAACGGATTGATCACTCCCTCGGAGGGACAAGTCATTCTCGACGGCAGAGATATCTGGAGCGACCCGAAGCAGATTCGTCAGATTCGTTTCCGCGTGGGAATGGTGTTCCAGTATCCCGAATACCAGCTATTTGAGGAAACCGTGTACAAGGACATCTCTTTCGGCGCGCAGAACCGCGGTTACACGGGAGAAGAGCTGGACACAGCTATCCGCAAGGCTGCCGAATTCACGGGACTGCGTCCCGAGCTGCTTGATAAATCTCCGTTTGACCTTTCGGGAGGCGAGAAACGGCGCGCTGCCATCGCGGGTGTCATCGCGATGAATCCCGAGGTATTGATTCTGGATGAGCCCACCGCGGGACTGGACCCGATGGGCAGAGAAATACTTCTCAGTCAGATAATGAATTACCATCAGGAGAAGGGTACCACTGTTCTGCTGGTTTCGCACAGCATGGAGGATATCGCCCGAGTTGCCGACCGAATCATCGTGATGAATCAGGGACGTCTGGAGATGTTTGATGAAACCAAAGCGGTTTTCTCGCACGGCTCTGATTTGGAACAAATTGGCCTGAAGGTGCCGCAGATCACAAAGATCATGCAGGCGCTTAAGGCAAAGGGCATCGAGGTTCCCGATGACATTCTCACCGTTGACGAGGCGCTCGAGGTGCTTTCCTCGTTGTTAAAGAAGGAGGGAAAGCTATGGTAAGAGATGTTGCCTTCGGACAATACTTTCCCGGGAAAAGCCTGATTCACAAGCTTGATCCGCGCGCGAAGATGGTGTGCTTTATCGCGTTTATTATCCTGATCTTTTTTACCTTTAACTATGCTTCGCTCGGAATTGTCGCTGCCTTCACGGCATTTATCATCATCGCCGGAGGTATTTCGTTCAAATTCTATTTTAAGAGTCTGAAAATGATTCTTTTTGTCGTGTTGATCACTTCGTTGCTGAACCTGTTTTACGGTTCGGGAGAACCGATCTGGCAGTGGTGGATCATTAAGCTGACTTGGGCGGGAATTCACCGCGCGGCATTCGTGACGGTGCGCATTATCTGCCTGATACTCGCAAGCTCCGCACTGACCTTTACTACCTCTCCCACGGAGCTGACAGACGCGATCGAGCGTTTGCTCAAGCCGTTGAGCGCGATTCATTTTCCCGTTCACGAAATTGCGATGATGATGTCGCTCGCGCTGCGGTTCGTCCCGACGCTTCTGGAGGAGACCGATAAGATTATGCAGGCGCAGCGGGCAAGAGGCGCGGATATGGATTCGGGCAACCTGCTCAAGCGGGTCAAATCCCTGATTCCGATTTTGATTCCGCTCTTTGTCTCGGCATTCCGCCGTGCCTATGATATCGCAACCGCGATGGAATGCCGCTGTTACCGCGGCGGCGCGGGACGCACCCGCATGAAAATTCTGCGTATGCAGACAAGAGACTATTTTTCGTTTGTAACAACAGCATTGATGATCGGTGGAGTGGTCGTATGCAATATCCTGCTGACGAGCGTGATTTAAGAAATCTGCTCCTGACAATTTCATATGACGGAAGGCAGTTCCACGGCTGGCAGATTCAGCAAAACGCCTTCACCGTGCAGGAAGCGTTCCAGACCGCTCTCTCAAAAGTAATAGGGGACGGGTTTGACATCAAAGGATGCAGCCGTACAGACAGCGGCGTACACGCCAATATGTATTGTGTCAGTCTGAAAACGGCTCATCCGATTCCTCCCGAGAGGCTTAAGGCAGCACTCAACCGCTGGCTCCCGCTTTCCGTTGCGGTCAGTGATTGCAGGGAGGTCGATCCTGAATTTCACGCGCGGTACAGCTGCAAAAGCAAGGAATACATCTACAAAATCTGGAACAGCGAGGTGCGCAATCCTTTTCTGGAAGGATACGCGCTTCACTACCGCTATCAACTTGATGAAAAGCTGCTCAACAAAGCGGCGCAGGCTTATGTCGGAAAGCACGACTTCACCTCGTTCTGTACACAGGATAACCGTGACGCGGGCGATCTGACGCGCGATGTAAAAGCGTTTTCCGTTACGAGAGACGGCTGCATGGTTACCATGAGGGTTGAAGCGGACGGGTTCTTATACAACATGGTGCGTATTATGGTTGGTACGCTTCTCCGTGTTGCCCAGGGAAAAATAAAGCCCGAGGAGATTTCCTCAATCATCGCAAAACGTGACAGACGTTTTGCGGGGCCGACCGCGCAGGCGTGCGGCTTATACTTAAATAAGGTTAATTACTAAATGGGGTTCGGTATGTTTAACAGAAAAAAGGGAAGATATACAGAAACAAAACCCAATAAAGAGCGCAAGGTCATCAGCTATGAGGACGTTCCGCTCGATGATTATGAACAGGAACGGACGGATATTTCGCCAAAAACGGTGAAAAAGATCGTGATCGCCGTCGCGATACTGGTAGCGGCGGGGCTGGCTGTCCTCGCGTTTGTCAACCGCGACAAGCTCACTCCCGAAAACATCGGTCTGTGGTGGAGCTACGAAATGCTCGGCACGGGCGGACAGGGATATCCTGTGGAGATTATCGGCTCCGAGGTGAAGCCCGGCAACTTTGCCGTCAATCAGGGCCGTGTGGCATACGCCTCCGATACCTCCTTTATCTCTCTCAATTCATCGGGCAAGGAGATCTCGAATGTTCAGCTGCGTTACTCAAAGCCGGTGATGAAGGCGACCGAAAACCGCTTTCTGACTTACGGCCTGGGCGACACGGGATACCAGATCCTCGATTACGAGAAGCAGCTCTACTCGGGCACCGCGAACAGCGCCATCTACACGGGAGATATCGCCTCCAACGGTCATTACATTCTTGTGACAGAGGGCAACGGTTTTCTCAGTGAGCTGTGTGCTTATAACAAAGACAATAACAGAATATATAAATATTCTTTTTCAGAATATTACATCAATTCCGTTGCGATTAACAGTGACGGCAGCGGATGTGTCGCCTGCGGCATTACCAGCGATAACGGCGGAATGCGCACAGGCGTCTATGTGCTGGATTTCGGTAAAGAGGAACCCGTCGGGAAGTATGTCATTGATGACGACGCCATTATCGACAGCTCCTTCATCAGCAACCGCAGGATCGCTCTGATCGGCGATTACGCTTCCTATGTCATCAAGGTCGGTGAGGAAGACTATACGACTCTCAGCTACGGAGACAAGCCGATTACCAACTACTGCTTCAGTCCTTCTACCAAGACCTTTGCGATTGCTTTGTCAAAAAGCGGTGACGGAAGAAGCTGTACGCTCATAAGATATAACGACAACGGCGAAGAAACAGCTTCCATCGCTACGGAATACGGAGCCGAATCCTTTTCCATCCACAAAGGAACCATGGCTGTACTCGACGGCAATACCATTTATACCTTTAACGGCGAGGGAAACATCACTAATACCTGTGACGCCGGAACGGGTGCGAAAGCGATGATACTGACCTCTGATTCTCATGCCTATGTACTCAGCATCAATCAGGTTCGTTTTTTTGATCTTGCCAACTCTTCGCCATCAAAAATCGGCGACTGACAGGAGCTAACTTATGATTTCTGATATCATTATCATTGTGCTGATAATACTGTTTACGGTTTTCGGCGCGATACGAGGTTTCTTGAAAACGATATTCAACCTGGCTGCCGTAGCGCTCAGCTCATTCATAGCCAATCAGCTTTCCGCTCCCGTCGGCAACTGGGTTTACTCAGCCTTTATCCGTCAAAATGTACTCAACAACATCGAACAGGAAATCACAAAGAGAGGTTTTTCAAGCGCGATGGCAAATTCACTCCAATCGGTTCCCGACTGGGTGAGGAATATGCTGATTACCGTCTTCAAACCGTGGGGTGTCAGCGTTGACGACTTACAAAAAGGTGTATTGATCAACGATTCCCAGGCACAGTCCATTGCGGAAACTATCGAGAAACCGCTGGGTGAGATCATCTCCGGTGTACTTGGGATCATCGTGTCGATCATTCTGTTTTTTATCATTATGCTGATTGCCAAGCTGCTGATCAGAGCCCTTCTCAACCTGTTCCAAGGCTCGGGAGTCGGATGTGTGAACCGTTTCTTCGGCGGCTTGTTCGGCTTGGCAGAAGGGTTTGTGTTTGTTATTGTAGCAATTCAGGTTGTATCTGCCATTACGTCGATTGCCAACCCTGCGATACAGGATAATCCCACGTACTTCGGCTCAATATTCAACGCTCTATGCATATTCAGAAGATAGGGGAAATGGAAATGGAAAACAACAACTGGAGCTTTAAGCCGTCAGATCTCTATACCATACCCAACCTGCTTACATATCTGCGGTTTATTCTCGTAGCTCCTTTTATGTATTTCTTTCTGCAACAGAATTATATCGCGGCAGCGCTCTGCATCGGCTTTTCCGGTCTCAGCGACTGCTTTGACGGACTGTTGGCAAGGAAGCTCAATCAGGTAACCTCTTTGGGGAAGATACTTGATCCGATCGCCGATAAGGTAACACTGTTTACCGTGGCTCTCTGTATGCTGATTTATATTCCGTCGCTGCTTCCGCTGCTGGCGATTCTGATGTTCAAGGAAGTAACCATGTTATTTTGCGGAATGATTCTTCTGATAAAAAAGATAACACCGCCTCCCGCGAAATGGTACGGAAAATTCGCGACGGTAGTTTTCTATTTTTCCGTTGTTACCATTATATTCTTGAAGGCGGTATTCAACTATGAAAGCCCTGTGTTGATAATCACTCTGTTTGTGCTGACAGCGGTAGTGATGGTTTTTGCTTTAATAAAATACGCCATCATCTTTTTTCAGCTTATCAAAGAGAAGAAAAAATAAAATGCAAGAAATTTTTCTTACAGCATTGCAATTTTTTCTGATATCATATAGAATAAGAGAGAGCGGCTGATGTGCCGCTCAAAAATACTTTACATAATGTGAGGTGCGTTTATGATTTGCAGCAGATGCGGAAAACGGCAGGCTGTCGTCTTCGTTACCAATAATAATTCGAAAGATACTCCAACCATCGGTTACTGTTTAACCTGTGCCAAGGAGTTAAGAATCAAGCCCGTTGAAGATTTGATCAGCAAGATGGGTATTTCAGATGAGGATCTGGAGAATGTGCAGGATCAGATGAACTCTCTCATGCAGGGTGGTGACCTTGGTTCCCTGATGGAGCAGCTCGGCTCAGGCAATCTCGCTGAGCAAATGGAGGAGTTTGCCGCGGAAGCTCCCGGCAGTGACGATGATGATTTTTCGCACGGCGCTCCCGCCTTTCCGAATTTCTTCAACAATATTTTCGGAGGAGCGCAGGCACCGGAACAGGGAAAAGCCGGCGGCAGAAAAACCGAGAAAAAAGAAAAGAAAAGAAAGCACATCAATCTTTACTGTGAGGACCTGACAAAGAAAGCGCGTGACGGAAAAATAGACCGCATTGTCGGCAGAGATACCGAAATTGAGCGGGTGATCCAGATTCTTTCACGCCGCACAAAAAACAACCCGTGCCTGATCGGCGAGCCCGGTGTTGGAAAAACCGCCATTGCCGAGGGGCTTGCCCTGAGGATCGCTTCGGGAAATGTTCCGCAGCGCCTCAAAAACAAGGAAATCCAGTTGCTCGATCTTACCTCTCTGGTTGCCGGCACACAGTTCCGCGGTCAGTTTGAGAGCCGCATCAAGGGTCTTGTTTCCGAAATCAAGGAAAACGGAAACATCATTCTCTTTATTGACGAGGTTCACAGTCTGGTCGGAACGGGCGACAGCGAAGGCACCATGAATGCCGCCAATATTCTCAAGCCCGCTCTTTCCCGCGGCGAAGTTCAGGTGATCGGCGCGACAACCTTTAACGAATACAGAAAATACATAGAAAAGGACTCCGCCCTCGAACGCCGCTTCCAGCCGGTCAAGGTGGGAGAGCCCACCATCAACCAGTCCATTGAGGTCATCGCGGGAGTCAAAGAGTACTATGAAAAGCATCACCGCGTGATCGTGGACGACGATATCGTCCGTAAGACAGTTGTCCTTTCCGAAAGATATATCACCGACCGTTTTCTCCCCGATAAGGCGATCGATCTGCTCGACGAAAGCTGCGCCTGTGCCGCTCTTCGTAACAAAGACATGGAGCGGTGCGATAAGCTGAGAGAGCAAAAAGGAGAATGGCTCCGCCTCAAGGACGAAATCTCTTCCGAGGAGGATATCGATTTCGAAAAACTGGCGGAGGTGAACACAGAGCTTGCGCGGATTGACTCCGAGCTGTCTCAGTTTAATCCCGACGATCTGATTTCTCGTGTCACGGAAGAGGATATCGCAAAGGTGATCGAGCTGTGGACAGGGATTCCCGCTTCAAGGATCCGTGAGAATGAGCTCTCCAAGCTGGCAGATCTGGAAAGCGAGCTAAAGAAAAAGATTATCGGCCAGGACGAAGCGGTGGAGGCGCTGGCTTCGGCTATCAAGCGCAGCCGTTGTCAGATTTCCCCCCGACGCAGACCCGCTTCCTTTATCTTTGTCGGTCCCACGGGTGTGGGAAAAACCGAGCTGGTCAAGGTACTGAGCCAACAGCTCTTTGACACGCCTGAAACCCTGATTCGTCTGGATATGTCCGAGTTCATGGAGAAGCATTCGGTATCCAAAATTATCGGATCCCCTCCGGGCTATGTCGGCTATGATGAGGCGGGACAGGTAACGGAGAAGGTGCGCCGCCGTCCCTATTCGGTTCTCCTCTTTGACGAGATCGAAAAGGCGCATCCCGATGTACTAAATATTCTTCTTCAGATACTTGACGAGGGCAAGGTGACAGACGCCCACGGAAGAGCGGTTAATTTTGAAAACACTGTTATCGTTATGACCTCCAACGCGGGCTCCGGCTCCAGAGAGAGCGCTCTCGGCTTTGGAAAAACCGAGGAGGACGCAACCAAGGAGAAGGTGATGAAGGCTCTCTCCGACTTCCTGCGTCCCGAATTTATCGCGAGAGTAGACGAGGTAATTGTCTTTAACAATCTGAAATCCGAGGATTTCGTAAAAATCGCGAATCTGATGCTCAGCGAGTATGTCCCCACACTGGAAGAAAAGCATATTTCGTTTACCTATGACGATAAAGCGTGTGAGTATCTTGCTCAGAAGTCCTGCGGCGGCAAGAGCGGCGCGCGTGATTTGAGGAATACAATCCGCCGTGAGGTGGAAGAGAAGGTTGCGGAAGCGATGATTTCCTCGCAGACAGGAAGTCTGACCGCTATCCACGTCACTTCGGACGGCAGCTCTGTCGTGATCCAGGCACTCTAAAACAATTAAATATATTTAATGCAAACGGCATGGAACTCACTTAGGGTTCCATGCCGTTTTTGCGTTTGCGACAGTGTAGGGAAGAGGGGGGTTACTTAGTAAACTTTTCGATCCCCAGCACGTAATCCGCCGAAACACGGTACAGACAGCACAGCGTAATCAAGTGCCTGAGGGGAAGCTCTCGTTTTCCGCTTTCGTATTTGCTGTACTGCTCCTGACGCGTATGAAGAATAAACGCGATCTGTTCCTGTGTGTAACCGTTTTTCAAGCGTAAATCCCTGAGTCGTTTGCAATAATTCATAGAAGCCTCCGTTATACAAATAGTATTATTTATTATTCAACATCATTATAACACGTTAATATGTCCGAATGCAACTAAAATTGTGTCAGAAAGAGTGTGGAATACCATAATCCGAATTATACAAAATATTTTTATGAATGTGGAATTTAAAATCCTGCAAAACAAAAGGCGCCGTTATCGTGAATATTACACGCAAAAGAGGTTGCTTTTTCTCAGAAATGCTGTTGATTATGCTAAAATTATGAAATTTCTTAAAAAAAACTTGCAAAAAGCTCTTGCATTATTCTTTTGAATATAGTATCATATAAAAGTCGGTGAAAGAAACCGTCCCAGCTCTTGCAAACGGTCCCTGTTTCACTCCGATTACATCAATTGAATAGGTATATCAATTCAAGGAGGACTTACAAAATGTCATATGTTAGTCAACAGCTTGAAAAGCTGGCAGCCAAGAATTCCAATCAGCCCGAGTTTCTTCAGACAGCAACCGAGGTTCTGACCTCTCTGGAGCCTGTTTTTGATGCAAACCCCGAGTATGAGAAGAATGCAATCATCGAGAGAATCACAGAGCCTGAGAGACAGGTCATCTTCAGAGTGCCCTGGGTGGACGACAACGGCAAGGTTCAGGTTAACCGCGGTTTCCGTGTTCAGTTCAGCAGCGCGCTTGGTCCCTACAAGGGCGGTCTCCGTTTTGATCCCTCTGTAAATATCAGCATCGTGAAATTCCTCGGCTTTGAGCAGATTTTCAAGAACTCACTGACAGGCCTTCCCATCGGCGGCGGCAAGGGCGGCGCTGACTTTAACCCCAACGGTAAGTCAGACATGGAAATCATGAGATTCTGCCAGTCCTTTATGACCGAGCTTTTCAGACACATTGGCCCCAACACTGACGTTCCCGCGGGTGACCTCGGTGTCGGCGGAAGAGAAATCGGCTACATGATGGGTCAGTACAAGAGAATCAGAGACTGCTACGACGGCACTCTCACAGGTAAGGGCACCGCTAACGGCGGTCTCGCGGGCAGAGCGGAAGCTACCGGTTACGGTATCGTGTTCTATGCGAGAGAGATGCTCAAGCACTTTGGCGAGAGCCTCGAGGGCAAGACGGTTGTTATCTCCGGCTTCGGTAACGTTGCTTGGGGTACCGCTAAGAAGCTCGAGCAGCTTGGTGCCAAGGCTATCACTATTTCCGGTCCCGACGGTTACATCCTCGACGAGGACGGCGTAACAGGCGAGAAGATCGACTTCCTCCTTGAGCTCAGAAACTCCGGTAAGAATATTTGCGCTCCCTATGCCGAGAAGTATCCCAACGCGAAGTTCTTCGCAGGCGAGAAGCCCTGGGGTGTCAAGGCTGATCTGTACATTCCCTGCGCTACTCAGAACGAGATCAAAATTGACGAAGCAAAGGCTATGGTTGCGAACGGTTGTAAGTTCCTCTGCGAAGGTTCCAATATGCCCACCACCAACGAGGCTATTGAGTATCTCCAGGAGAACGGCGTAGTTGTTGGTCCCTCCAAGGCTGCGAATGCGGGCGGCGTTGCTTGCTCCTGCATCGAGATGAGCCAGAACGCTGAGCACGCTATCTTCACGGAGGAAGAGGTTTATGCGAAGCTTGAGGCCATCATGGTTAACATCTTCAAGCAGAGTGTCGCTGCCTGTGAGAAGTACAACCTCGGCGACAACCTTGTTGCGGGCGCTAACATCGCGGGCTTTGAGAGAGTTGCTCAGGCTATGCTCATTCAGGGTATTTGCTAATTACGGTTTTTCCTAATATCTTTTCCCATATGGAACAGCGGTCGGATTCGTCCGGCCGCTGTTTCTGTTACTATTGCATTATTGACTTTTCCTGTATTTCTTATATAATAATAGGTATGAAGAAGTATATTATCAGAACGATAAAAATCATATCCTTTTGTCTTACCGTCGCCTGCGCACTGTGGTTTCTGCAAAACTTTGTGCTGTGTCATATCGATCACAATAAGCTGAGAATTGACGGCTTTTATCTGGAGGATAAAAACTCAATAGACGTAGTTTTTACAGGCGCCAGCGAATTGTATACGGGCTTTTCACCGGGACTCGCGTATGAGGAGTACGGTTTTACCAGTTATCCGTATGCTACCGCTTCTGTTACGGCGGGAGCTGCCATCACGCAGGTAAAAGAGATAGTACGTACGCAAAACCCAAAGCTGATCGTTATCGAAATCAATCCTTTTTTATATCCCGATGACCGCAACGACACCAATGAGGGAAGTATACGCAAATATATCGATCCTGTTCCGCTCAACGAAAACAAGATCGAATATATCAAAGGACTCGCGACCGAGGATGAGGCGGAATACTATTTTCCTTTGATCAAGTATCATAGCTCATGGAGTGAGTATCCGGGCGGCGTAAAGTTTCTGGGAGCCTTAATCGGGCAGCATTTCAGAGGCTACACACTGCTAAAGGGCTACAAAAGCAATACAGGCACTTGTGAGCCGGATGATTCTTATTTGAACAAAAAACTGGCAGAAGATAATTCTGAATCAGAATTATACAAAAACAGTGAAGAACAGCTTCGGGAGCTTCTCTCGTTTCTGAATGAAAACGAGATCCACAATGTCGTATTTTTCAGAGCGCCGCACCTGGTGCGTCAAAATGACTACGATGGATTCTGCAAATCGAACCGCGCCGGTAGAATCATTGAGGAGTATGGATTTGATTTCATTAATTTTGAGCGAGATCCATACACAATGGATTATCCGCCTGAGTGGTACTACAATGTTCAGCATTTAAATGTTTACGGTTCCGAGGATTTTACAAAGTATTTTGGACATATACTTAAAGAGCGTTATCATATCCAGGATACTGTCTTGACAGAAATTCAAAAGGCGCACTGGAACGAAGCTGTCGCGTATTATCATCAGTTTTATCGATGCTGCGATGATAAAATCCGTTCCGGAAAAGTCATGGAAATCAACGAAGACATGGTCGGTATGAGAGAAATCGCCAAATATGAATAAATGATTTAGCAAGCCCTTTGAAGTGTGGATCACTCTGAGAGGGCTTGTTAACTTCTCCCCTTAATTATACAAAATTT
>ONSE01000183.1 GCA_900320415.1 uncultured Eubacteriales bacterium | reverse complement strand
TGACCGTTTGGCAAGTCTGCGGGGAGAGGGGCGGAGGGTTCTTGACAAAATGAAAAACTTCTATATAATAAGAACAGAAACCTTTCGATATGTGGTGAATAGTATGGAAATGAGCGAAAAAAAGACAGCTGAGCTGTTCAAGGCGTTCTGCGACGAAAACCGTATCAAGATTCTGAAGCTGCTGCAGACAGGCGAGAAGTGCGCCTGCCGCCTCAATGAGGAAATCAGCGTTACCCAGCCCACCATGTCGCATCATATGAAGGTACTGTGCGACGCGGGGATCGTGACCGGGAGGAAGGAGGGCAAGTGGATGCACTATTCCATTTCGCCCGAGGGAGCGCAGAAAGCGCTCGAGGTTCTTTCGGAGCTGACAAGGACGCGGACAGCGGAGGAGGATCCCCTCTGCTGAGAGGAGCCGTGTGTGATACACGGCTTTTTGAAAGGAGTACAAATAGACAAATTTCAAATCGTCTATCTTATCAGGAGGCATTATGGGACAATTTATTCAAAATGAAATACTGGGCATGGCGTGGCTGCAGCGGCTGATCGGCAGTCTGCTGCGGCTGTGCGGACTCGATACCGAAAGCCGGGTCGGCGGCAGCGTCCTGTTTTTTCTGTATGACACGATCAAGATCATGCTGCTGCTCGGCGTGCTGATTCTGCTGATCTCCTACATTCAGAGCTACTTTCCGCCCGAGAGGAGCAAGAAGCTGCTCGGCAGGTTCAACGGCATGGGCGCGAGGATCATCGCCGCCCTTCTCGGCACGGTGACGCCGTTTTGTTCCTGCTCGTCGATTCCGCTGTTTATCGGCTTCACGAGCGCGGGTCTGCCGCTGGGGGTCACGTTCTCGTTTCTGATCTCCTCTCCGATGGTGGATCTCGGCAGCCTGGTGCTGCTGATGAGCATTTTCGGGTGGAAGGTCGCGGCGGTCTACGTGGTACTGGGACTGGTGATCGCCGTGGCGGGAGGAACGCTGATCGAGCGGCTGCGCCTGGGGAATCAGGTGCAGGACTACATCCGCAGCGCCAAGGCGATCGACATTCCGCAGGAGGAGCTGCGCTTTTCCGACAGGCTGAAATACGCCTGGGGAGAGGTGCTTTCCACCGCGAAGAAGGTCTTTCCCTACGTCCTTGCCGGCGTAGGCATCGGCGCGGTGATCCATAACTGGATCCCCGGGGAGTGGGTCGTCGCCGCCCTCGGCGGCAGCAATCCCTTCGGCGTGGTGATCGCGACGGTCTGCGGCATCCCGATGTACGCGGACATCTTCGGCACCATTCCGATCGCCGAGGCGCTTCTCGGCAAGGGCGCGCTGCTGGGCGTGGTGCTGTCCTTTATGATGGGCGTGACGACGCTCTCGCTGCCGTCGATGATCATGCTCAAAAAGGCGGTCAAGACAAAGCTGCTGGGTATTTTTATCGCGATCTGCGCGGCGGGTATCATCATCGTTGGCTACGCGTTCAACGCCCTGCAATTTTTGCTGATATAAACAATCAGGGAATCTCTGAAGGGAAACTCTAGTCATTCAATGTCGTGCAGAGGTGCGGAAGATTTATGGCAGAATATCGTCAAAGCTCCGCGGGAATACTGACGTATTTCAAGGGGATTCGGCAAGATTATGCCGTGAAGATTCCGTACTTCTGCGCGGTAAGGAAATTTTGAGGTTCCCTGAAAATACCTTACGGTATCATCTTCCGGCTTCTGCGCGGCACGGAATGATCGGAGGCTCCCGAAAAACGGAGGTTATTGATATGGCATTTTTCAAACGGAACAAAGAGGAGGCGGCGCCCTGCTGCTGCGGAGGAAACGCTGCGCCGGAGACGCAGGCGCCCGTCACGGGTGAGATCACGAGCATCAAGGTGCTGGGAGCGGGCTGCAAGTCGTGTCATCAGATGTATGAGAACACCGTGAAGGCGGTTCAGGCGGCAGGTCTGGGCGTCGGGGTGGAGTACATCACCGACATGGAGAAGGTCATGCAGTACGGCGCGATGTCGATGCCGGTCCTTGTCGTCAATGAAAAGGTCGTTTCGGCAGGCAAGGTGCTCAAGGAAAAGGAGCTTGCGAAATTCTTCTGACGCTTTGAAAAAAAGAGGAGGGGGCTGCGCGGACAGGTGCCGCGCGGCACCCTCCGTCCTCGTTTCTCCGATTGACAGGACGGCGCGAATCCTGTAAAATAGTGACAGAGTAATATGCGCAAACCAAGTGAAAGGGGCGGTTTCATGAAGCGTCAACGATTATTACCCTACCGTCAGGCGGTGCCTGCCATCCTGCTTTTTCAGCTCATTACGGAATTTGTTCTGCAGCTCTGGATGTTCGGGTTCTCGCGGCTTTCCATGCTGCTGCTCGCAAGCACGGGAAGAGTGGCTGTCACGAGCGGCGACTTCCTGTTTATATTCACCTCGTGGCAGGGGCTCCTTCTTCTTCTGCTCGCGCTGGTGACGCTGTTTTTGTTTACGGCGCTGGACGTCAACGCGCTGGTGATCCTGTGCGGCAGGCTGCTGAGGGGGGAGAAGCCCTCGGTGCTGCTCTGTGTGAAGGAGGGACTGCTGTCACTCAGGCGCATTCTGAATCCGCGCGGACTGCTGATCGTGCTGTATGTCGCGCTGCTTTCTCCCGTCATCGGCTTTGAAATGGTGATCAGCCTCACCCGGAATTTCTATATCCCCAAGTTCATTTCTTCGGTCATCCGGTCAAATCCGCTCTATTCCGCCGGCGCCGTGCTTCTCGGCACCGCGCTTTTCGCCGTCGGCGTGCTCTTTATCTTCGTCCTTCACGGGACCCTGCTCGACGGTATGACGCTGAAGGAGTCGGGAAGGAATTCCCTTCGCCTGATAAAGCGCAACCGAAAGAAATTCGTTGCCGAAATTCTGCGGTTCCTTCTGGTCGTCTTTACGGTATTCGCGGTGTTCAGCGCCTTCGCGGTACTTGTTTCCGTGCTCTCGGAAACACTGTCTGTCCCGTCGGAGATACTGATCCCGCTGACGGTGTTTTTGCTGTCCTGTCTGCTGAGCGTCTCGTTCACGCTGTTCGTGATGATGATGCCGTTTGTGACGCTCAAGATCACCGCCCTCTACCTGACCTTCCAAAGCGGGGGAGAGTGGCGGTACGAGAAACGGAAAAACCGCAAATCGCCGCTTGTTATCGCGGCCGTCGCGGTGACGGCGATGTTCATCGGACTCTCCACGGTGCTGATTTCGGCATTCTATGACGATTTTTTCCCGAAGAAGGTGACGGTCAGCTGCATCGGACACAGAGCGGGCGGCAGCGAGGCTCCCGAAAACACGGTGGCGGGACTCGACGCGGCGTATGCCCTGGGCGCGACAGGCGGCGAGCTGGATATCCAGCGCACCTCGGACGGTTACTACGTCGTCAATCACGACGATGATTTCGGGCGCACGGCGGGCGTGAAGCGCAGACCCTCCGACATGACGCTGGAGGAGGTCAGACAGCTGCGGGTGGACGGCGAGCCCGTCCCGACCCTCGAGGAGATGCTTGAGGCGGCGCGCGGCAGGCTGACGCTCTATGTGGAGCTGAAGGGCGCGACCGCGGACAGACAGATGGCGGACGACGCGGTGCGCATTGTCAGGGAGTACCGAATGGAGGACAGCGTGGTGATCATCTCGCTGAAATACGACCTGATCGACTATATCGAAACGACCTGGCCGGAGATGAACACGGGCTATCTCGCGTTTGCCTCCTTCGGCGATACGGCGTCCCTCAACTGCGACTATCTCGCCCTCGAGGAGGAGGCCGCGACGTCGGAGACCATCGACAGCATCCATAGCAAGGGAAAAAAGGTGCTGGTCTGGACGGTGAACGACGAGGAGGATCTCAGGGCGTTCCTCAGAAGCGAAGCGGATGCGCTGATCACGGACGAGCTTTCGGCGGCAAGGGAGATAACGCGGGAGATGGAAAGCGCTTCTCCCATCGAGAGAATAGTAGACGGTGTGTTCCGTATGTATTCCTTCCGCAACGCTTGATTTCCGTTCGGCGCCCTCTTGATCAATGAAAAAATCCTTTCCGCAGGCTCTGCACAGCGCGGAAAGGATTTTTCTTTTTCGGAATGATAAATTACGATACCGCGTGTGCGGGGAGCACCTTGTTCAGCGCCTTGCGCAGCGGCACGATGACGGCGAGCACCACGACGGCAGCGCAGCCGATCTGGACGAGGTTGCCGGGAATGGAGCCGAGCGGAATGATGAGGTTCTGATAGATGACCGCCTCGGCGATGTAGTAGCCGATGATTTTGATGGCGCAGGCAGCGGCGATGGCGGCGATGTAACGTCCGAATTTGTCCTTGTGCCCGGCGATCAGACCGACGGCATAGCCCATCAGACCGACGGTGACGAGGGTGAAGGGCGCCCACACCGTCCAGCCCGAAAGCAGGTCAAAGAGCGCCATACCGACGCCGCCCGCGATCGCTCCGACGCGCTTCCCGAACAGGATCGCGCCGAGAAAGAGCGGCACGTTGCCGAGGTGGATCAGTCCGCCGTTTGCCGCGATGGGCAGGCGGATATTGACGAACGCCGTGAACACATAGACCAGAGCGGTCAGCAGCGCGGTGATGGTGATGAAATAGACAGACAGGTTTTTGTTTGTTTGTTTCATGGAGTTCCTTCCTTTCCGTGGAGAATACCTGCAGGGAGCCTCTAACAATACCTTACAGCGCATCGGAACGGAAGCTTCACGGTATCATCTTCCGCACTTCCGCGCGACACTGCATGATGAGAGGCTTCCTGTATTTTACCCGAAAACTGTACTCTGATAAATGCACAGATATCAAAATATTGAAGTACACAGTTTTCACATAGTTCCCGTCGGGAATAATACCCCGGAAAATATGCACGGCAGATGAAATGTATGAAAAATCCACTGCTGTTTCTGTTGAATTCTTCGCGCTATTGTGCTAAAATAATAAAATACTTAATCGGGCAGATTGAGTACAGCGACCTGATCGATTCAAGGTCCATGACAGGCATTGCCTGTTGCAGTATAGTGATTCCGCAGCATGGGAGGTGAACAGTTTGCAGGATATGATTCGAAGGATTGTCGAGGCGGATTCTCAGGCAAAAAGGCTTGACGAGGAGAACAAAAAGGCAGCCGAGAGAGAAAAGCGCAGAATTGAGGAGGAAGCCGCGGCGATCTATCAAAAATATATGGATCAGGCACAGGAGGAAATTGCCAAGAACGACGCCTATCTTCAGAAGAGGACGGACAGGAAGCTCAGGGACATTGACGCGAGGCAGAAATCGTCCCTGATCAAGCTGAAGGCCGACTACGAGCAAAACCGTGACAGATGGGTGGACGAGATTGTCAGCCGCGTGGTAGGCTGACAGAGGAGGTGATTGTATGTCCGCCACATCCTACGCCGTTCTGGCAAAGGCGCGGGCGAAGTACGGCAAGTTCCTGACCGACCGCGACTACACGAGCATTCTGGCGTGCCAGAGTGTCGCCGAGGT
The DNA here is from genome assembly GCA_900320415.1 of uncultured Eubacteriales bacterium. GTDB lineage: Bacteria > Bacillota > Clostridia > Oscillospirales > Acutalibacteraceae > Ruminococcoides. The sequence continues at coordinate 3,392 of ONSE01000183.1, read as the reverse complement.
GATGGTGTACCTGAAATCGCACACCCACTACGCCTCGGTTCTGTCGGAGGTCAACGAGCGCGACGTACACAGAGGAAGGCTGGAGCAGCTGCTGAGGCAGTACCAGTTTGATGATTTTGACACCCTCTGCCGCTACGATTCGGGCATCAGCGCGGGCTTTTCGCGCTATGTCGTGGAGCGCACGGAGGTCAATCAGATCATCCGCTTTCTGGTTCTGCTCAACGCGAACGCGACGGAAAAGTTCATTTTCCAGTTTCCCGCGTTTCTGGCGAAGCACACCGAGCTGGACGTCAATATGCTTGCGAACGCGCGCGACTATGACGAGTTTCTGGAGGCGCTGCACCGCACGTCCTACTATGACATTCTCAAGGTGTACAAGCCCGACGCGAAGGGCAGGCTGCCGGTTTCCGACATGGAGAACAAGCTCTACAGCTATGTTCTCGGCCACATGATGGAGCTTATCCGCAAAAAGACGAAGGGCAGCGAGCGCCGGGAGCTTCTGGATATGTTCCGCACGATCAACGATTACAGTATTTTTTCAAGAATTCTGAGATTGAAAAAGTACTATCATCTGCCGCCCGAGATCATCAAGACGAATATGCTGCCGGAATACAGCTCGCTGAGTCCGAGGCTGATCCGCAAGATGTGCGAGGCGCAGTCCTCCGCGGAGGTCTTTCAGATCATGCAGAGCACTGGCTGCGGCAGGCTGATCGGCAAAATCGGCTACACCTACGCAGGCGACATCAGTCCGCGCGTGCAGCACAAGCTGGCGAAAAAGAATATCCATTTTTCCAACAACCCGTCGGTTGTTATGATTTCGTATATGCTTCTCTCCGAGACGGAGCTGATGAACGTCATCAGTCTGATCGAGGGAATACGATATCAGCTCGACCCCAAAACCATTCAGTCAATGCTCATCCGTTGACTGCACGAAAGAGGTGAATACAATTTGTCAGTATCATCAATGCAGGCTGTGAACATCATCGGTCTGATGGACCACATCGACGAGGCGATCACGGTACTTGGTGAATCGGGTGTGTTCCATCCCGACGAGGTGACCAACTTTTACCCCGACGTTCAGGATTTCACACATCTGCAAACAAAAAACAGCTATGCTGAGCCTCTGACGAATCTCAGATCCGCGCTGAACCAGACGAAGCGCAGCTTTCCGCTCCGGGACGTGAGTGATTTCAGCCCCTCCTATGAGGAGCTGGAGAGCTTCTCCGCGCAGACAACTTCGGAGATCGACGCGCTGATCGACAAGAGAGAGACGGCAGCGGCAAGGCTGGAGGAGACGAAGAACAATCTCAGCATCGCGCAGCACTTCTCCGGGCTCGACGTGGAGATCGAGAAGGTGCTCGGCATGAAGTATATGAAGGCGCGCTTCGGCAGGCTGCCCAAGGACAGCATACTGAAGCTCGAGGCGTACAGGGACAGCAAGTATGTCGAGTTCGCCGTCTGTACCGAGGACAGGACGCACAGCTGGGGCGTGTACTTCGCGCCGAAGGACAAGCTCGGGGAGATCGACAGGATCTTCGAGGGACTCTATTTTGAGCCGACCGATCTGGTGGGAGAGGACGAGACCCCGCGTCAGAAAATAGAGGGCTACGAAAAGGAGATCCCGCTGCTGGAGCTGGAGGTCAAGAACGCGCAGAAGCAGCTCGACCTCTATCTCAGCGAAAACGCCGAGCGGATCACGCGCTACCTGTCAAAGCTCGAGGAGCTGTATCTCTACGCGGGCATCCGCGGCAAGGCGCTGCAGCACAACAACAGCTTCATCATCGTCGGCTGGGTGCCGACGGAGAGCAAGGTGCCGCTGAGGCGCCGGCTGAAGAAGATCAAGAGCATCGAGCTCGACTTTGCCGACGCGAAGGAGGAGATGGACAAGCGTCCGCCCGTGAAGCTCAAAAACTGCTTCCTCGCGCGTCCCTTTGAATTCTACACCGATATGTACGGCGTGCCGAAGTACAACGAGATCGACCCCACGCTGTTTGTCGCGATCACCTACATCATCATCTTCGGCATCATGTTCGCCGACCTCGGCCAGGGCTTCTGTCTTGCCGTCGCGGGAATGCTGATGTGGAAGCTCAAAAAAATGGCGATCGGAAAGATACTTTTCCCGTGCGGCATTTCCTCGATGATCTTCGGAACCCTGTTCGGCAGCGTGTTCGGCTTTGAGCATCTGCTCGACCCGATGTTCCGGCTGTTCGGCTTTGAGGAAAAGCCGTTCGAGGTCATGGCGTCGCAGAACACCAACACCATCATTCTGGGAGCCATCGGCATCGGCGTTTTTCTGCTGATCGTCGCGATGTTCCTCAATGTCTACACGTCCCTGCGCCAGCGAAACTTCGGCAGGGCGCTGTTCAGCACAAGCGGCGTCGCCGGCATCGTGTTTTACGGCGCGCTGGTGTTCGGGCTGGTCGCCGAGATCTTCCTGGGCATCCATGTGATGACCCTTCCGTACATTATCGGACTGGTCGTGTTCCCGTTCCTGCTGATATTCTTCGCGGAGCCGCTCGGAGACCTGGTCAACGGCGAGAAGGACTGGCAGCCCGAAAGCTGGGGCGGCTATATCGTCGAGAACCTGTTTGAGTCCATCGAGGTGCTCCTCGGCTACGTCACCAACACCATGAGCTTTCTGCGTGTCGGCGCGTTCGTGCTCGTTCACGCGGGCATGATGCTCGTCGTGTTCGTCCTCGCCGAGACGGCGGGAGGCGCGGCGTACTGGATCATCGTCGTGCTCGGAAACGCGCTGGTCATGGTGCTCGAGGCGCTGCTGGTCGCGATCCAGGTGCTCAGGCTTGAGTATTATGAGATGTTCAGCCGCTTTTATTCGGGCGAGGGCAGACCGTTTGAGCCCGTCAAAATATCTTTGAAATAATTCTTTGGAGGTTTTTATTATGTCAGTTTTCGATTTCTTAATGATGGCTTTACCCGTAGTATTTCTCATTGCGTCCGTGCTGATCGCCGTCAAGGCGGTATCGCGCGGCAGAAACAGAAAGAGGACCCTTCTCATGCAGCTCGCTTCCTTCGCGTTTGTATTCGCGCTCTGCATGGTGTGCCCCTTCGCGGTCAGCGCGGCGACAGGCGACGCGGCAGCCGCTGCCTCGGGCGCTGACGGCATGGCATACATCGGCGCGGCCGCGGCAACCGGTCTTTCCTGCATCGGCGGCGGTATCGCGGTTGGCAACGCGGCGCCCGCGGCGATCGGCGCGACCAGCGAGGATCCCAAGGCGTTCGGCAAGGCGATCATCTTCGTGGCGCTCGGCGAAGGTATCGCGCTCTACGGTATGCTGATTTCCATTATGATTCTCTCCAAGATTGGCTAAGTGACGAACGATGAAATTCTATTTGATCAGTGATAACGTCGATACCAAAATGGGTATGCGCTT
>ONSE01000204.1 GCA_900320415.1 uncultured Eubacteriales bacterium | reverse complement strand
GCTGCTCCTCTCCCTTTTTCCTGAACAGCTTCTTCATGAAGCCGCGGGACTCATGCTTACCCTTTTCCTCGGCTCTTTCCGCTGTCTCGCCGGCAGCGACAAATCCGGCTCCTCCCACAAGGGAATCTTCGTCCGGATTGGTAATATCCTCACGGTCAGGCTGCAGAATCGAATCCATGTCCTCCGCGCTCCGGCTGCCGATAATGAAATCATCCATGCTCTGCGCGGCAGGAGGCGCTGCCACAGGAATCTCCGCAAACTCGGGCTGTGCGGAAGCGTCCGCGCCATCCCGATTTGTTTCGGACGTTTCGGAGTAAACCAGCTCGTCGAAATCGGGAACCGCGGTGAAGTCCTCCGACGCCTGAAGCCGCTCCATCTCCTCGAGTTCATCCGGATCAGGCTCGGTGTCATCTCTGTCTGATACGACAAACTCATCCAGGGACTCCGTCTTGATAAACTTCTTTTCCTCGGAATGCATCTCATCCTCGCCGGGAAGACCCTCGATGATCTCGATTTCCTCCTTGGTATAGGAATTCACCGTCATTTCCAGAACGAACACCATCGCGTAAAGCGCAAGCACTAAAAATTGCGCGGCGCTGAGTGCGGAAACATAGCCTGTTCCCTCCTGCATACCCGTAAAGAAGGTGTAGAGAGCATTGGAGATCAGCAGCGCAATCGCGGGAAGTCCGTAGATAAAGCATCCCTTGACGGGATTCCTTCCCTTGATCCTCGACAGCACCATGGCGTGCGAGAAATAGTAAAGCGTGATAAAAATGTAGCAAAACAGCGGTGACAGATCCGTCGCGGAAATCGACACCTTGGTCGCCTCAAGGAAGGAGTGAACCAACTCGGAGCAACCCCAGAGCGCGGGAAAAACAAAGAGTATGGATATACCCGAAATAATCGTTTTTCCGACGAAATGCGCCCTCGACATCAGGAAGAAGGCAATGCCGGCGGGCAGCGAAAACAGCGCGCAAATCAGCGTCATCACATAATACTCTGAATCCGTCGTCGTGTTCATAAAGCTGCCGAAGGAGCTTGCGATCACCATCGCGCCTGACAGGATCGAAAGAATACCCGCCGCAAGATTTTTCTTGACAGGGTAAACGGGCGCCGTCTTTCTGTCACAGAAATTGATGACAGCGCAAACGAGAAACAGTCCCAGCGAAATACCGATTACGGTATACGCTACAACCATCTTGTCCATTCCCAAAAACTTTCCGTTCGCGTCCGCTCCGAAAATGCTCATCATTCTGAACACGATCATCGCGAGAGCGGCGGGAATAAAGGGAATTACAGAAAATTTAACCTTCATTAAGACTCTCCGTTCTGAAATATGCTGTGGTACAAGATATGGTTACGGTTATTTTATCCACAATACGTACATACACTATTTTAAGGCAAAGAAACGCAGTTGTCAAGAAATAATTAATACTAATCTTCAATTATGAAGATCAAGAATTTATGTGCGAAATAAAAGGGTTGATAAAAATGAAAAAACGACTGTCCGCCTTAGCGCTCCTGCTTTTCGCTATGGCAGCCCTCCCCCTTTCCATCGTCCGCTGTCATTTCAGTGAGCCTGCGAAGGAGACGACCGATTCCGCCGCGACGGAAGCCGAAACGATAACGACCGAAAAACCGTCCGAAAGGACTGAAAAACAGACTGAAAAAACAGACAAGGACAGAGAAACCGCCGTCTCCTACGCCGCTTCCCTCTGTGACGAGGATTTTTGTGACGAGGCAGTCCGCGCGGCGCTGATTCTCGCGAATACCAACCTTCCTTTTCTGGACGGCTCCGACTATAATTCCGATTCGGAATTAAAAGAACGTGTGGAAGCGATAAATAATTCTGATTCAGAATTATTATGGCACGGAGAAAAGCATTTTATTCCCTGCTCTCCCCTTTCCGGCGGCGCGACGCAAACAGACAGCGATTACCCCTATCTGCGGTCTGTCGCGTCGCCGTGGGACTGTCTGGACGAAAAGTACGGCGAAAATGCGGATTGCGCGGGCGTGAGTATGCGCGGCGTCAACTACCTCTGCAGGCGCGGGTTCACCGCAGAGGAGTCTCTCCTTCACTATCTTCCCGATTTCACGATTGACTTTTGACAATCGATGGGATTCGATGTATTCTGGGAATCTCTAATAATTCAATGCCGTGAAGATTCCGTGCTTATGCGCGGTAAGGAATTTTTAGAGGTTCCCTTCTGTTATTGGAAATAAACGCAGGGGTGCCCTCGGTCTGCGCCTACATCAAAGTAACGTACAGACCGGAGGGAGATGTGCTGACCATTGAAAAAAAGTTACAAAACACCACCTCTGATTATCTGTTGCCGATAGCGGAAATCACGCTGCTGCTCCTTATCTGGCAGGGCGTGAGTATGCTCGGGCTGGTGCCGAGCTTTATGCTGCCCTCCCCTGTTGACGTTGTCAAGGCGTTCGTCAAAGACTTTCCGCCGCTTCTGGTGCTTTGGTTCGGTTATGAAATGCTGCCGAAGATCATCCGGATCGTTCTCGTGGTGTTCTTTCCAATCGCTGTCAATCTGCTCGACGGATATCAGCAGGCAGACGCGGATACCATCAATCTGCTGCGCGCGATGGGCGCAAACGACAGACAGATTTTCCGCTATGTCAAATTTCCCGCCGCGCTCGGTCACTTCTTTTCGAGCCTGAAAATCGCCGTGTCCTACGCGGTGGTCAGCGCGGTTATCTCCGAATGGCTGGGCGGCTTCAACGGTCTGGGCGTCTATATGACAAGGGTAAAAAAGGCGTATGCCTTTGATATAATGTTCGCGGTGATTCTTCTGATCTCGGCGCTGAGCCTGCTGCTGATGTGGCTGGTAAAGCTGCTGCAGAGAAAGATGATGCCGTGGGAGCATATTGGAACCACTGATTGATTCACACCTGACGGCGCGATTTGCGCACCTGAATTAATCAGTACTTCCTATGAAAGAAAAACTAAGGAGAATACAAAAATGGGTAAGAAAATTTTAGCCGCGCTGATGGCGGCGGCGACTTCGACAACGTCGAGCTGATCCCCAGCACCGTCACCGACGAGTCCTCCGCTCTGAGCACCAAATCCGTTGACGCCATCTGGGTTTTCTACGGCTGGGCAGGCATCGCCACCAAGCTCAACGGTATTGAAACCGACTACTTCGCGTTCAGGGACATCAATCCCGTATTCGACTATTACACCCCCGTCATCGCGGGCAACACCGACTGGATGGCAAAGAACCCCGACAAGACGAAGGCTTTCCTCTCCGCTCTGAAAAAAGGCTGCGAGTTCGCGATCGACAATCCCGACGACGCGGCGCAGATTCTTCTCAAGGCGGCGGCAAAACCACGCTGTTCAACGTTATTTCCGGGCTGAACAAGCCCCAAAAGGGCGAGGTTCTTCCCGACGGAAAAAACATCGCCGGCATCCCGGGAAAAATCAGCTATATGCTGCAAAAAGATCTGCTTCTCCCCTACCGCACCATCGAGGACAATGTCGCCCTGCCGCTGCTGATCCGGGGCATGAAGAAGGACGAGGCGCGAAAAAAAGTCCGTCCCTTCTTCGCGGGCTTCGGCATTGAGGGCACACAGAAGCAGTTTCCCGCAGAGCTTTCGGGCGGTATGCGCCAGCACGCCGCGCTGCTGCGGACATATTTGTTTTCGAAGGACGTCGCACTGCTCGACGAGCCGTTCAGCGCGCTTGACACTCTGACAAAAACAGATATGCACCGCTGGTATCTCGATGCGATGGAGGACATCAGGCTCGCGACTCTCTTCATCACACACGACATTGATGAGGCGATCCTTCTTTCTGACAGGATCTATCTGCTCAGAGGAAAACCGGGCACTCTTACGGACAAAATCATTATCGATGAGCCGAAGCCGCGCCGCAGAGACTTCAACCTGACCGAGCGCTTCCTTTCCTACAAAAAACAAATCCTCTCGAAGCTGAAATAAAGCAGCACCCTGACCGCAGTATGAGCCGGTCAGGGTGCTGTGTTTTTTATTTCGCGATTGCTTCGAGCGCCGAAACGGCTTCCCCGGGACTTTCGATCTCCCGGACCGCAGCCTCAGCTTCCGCCAGTCCCGTCTTTTCCGCGTTCAGCAAGCGGGGCACACAAGCTCCATAGCTGTAAGCGATGTCCTGCCGCTCTAACAGCCGCAGCGCGGATTTGGCGGCGGTTTCCGCATAAACGCTACCGACCTTCAAATGCATCAGAAGCAGCGCCTCCGCCCTTCCGAGCGTTTGGAGTGCCGCATAGGCGTTTTTCCAGTCCTCGCCCGAGCGGACTGTATCCAGAAGAGGACGGATCCCCTCCTCCTCAGAGGCAAACGCCCTGCCTCCCTCGCAGAGCACGAGGGTATAGCCTCCCATGGTCAGCATTCTTTTGACATATTCCTGTTCCGTAATCAATCCTATCAGCTCCCATCCTGTTCAGTATACCCCAAATAACGGGAAATGTAAAGGTTTTTCACGCCCGCCCGAACAAGGCATACTATAAATAGTGCAAGGTCTGAAACTGAAAGGAGTCTGAATGTGAAACTGAATGATTTGATCAACGAACAATACGGATTGTCAATGCTGCCCGAAAATCCCGTTTACGCAATGGCGTATGTGCCGTTCCAGGCGCAGCCTCCCAAGACGTATTCCCCCGATCAGGGGCTGGTATCGGGCACAATGTTCCCCAAGCTCGACAAACCGTTTTACGGCAGCAAGTGCGGTGACAACACATGACAAAACGCGAAGCACTGCTGAAACAAATCTCCACCTATCAGTTCGCGGCGCTGGATCTGCAGATGTATCTTGACACCCATCCGAACGACCGCGCGACACTTGAAAAAGCGGAAATGTTCCGCGCCAAGGCAAAGCCTCTGATTGAAAAATACGAGGCAGCCTACGGTCCCCTGACGAAGGCTGCAAACGACGGAAACAACTGGGCATGGATCAAGGGTCCGTGGCCGTGGGAAAGCGAGGAGAACAGCTGATGTTTGTCTATGAAAAAAAGCTGCAATATCCCATAAATATCAAGAATCCCAACCCGAAGCTGGCTAAGCTGATCATCACGCAGTATGGCGGACCGGACGGTGAACTGGGCGCCTCGCTGCGCTATCTGAGTCAGCGGTTCACCATGCCCATGCCCGAGCTGAAGGGCACGCTGACGGATATAGG
>ONSE01000138.1 GCA_900320415.1 uncultured Eubacteriales bacterium | reverse complement strand
GACCATTCTGTCGATGCCGTAGCCGATGCCGCCTGTGGGCGCCATGCCGATTTCCAGCGCGTTGAGGAAGTCCTCGTCGGTGGTGTTGGCTTCCTCGTCGCCCTGCGCGAGCAGCGCCTCCTGCGCCTTGAAGCGCTCGCGCTGGTCGATGGGGTCGTTGAGCTCGGAATAGGCGTTCGCCATTTCCCAGCCGTTCATAAAGAACTCAAAACGCTCCACATAGTCGGGATTCTCGGGCTTCTTCTTGGTCAGCGGAGAAATTTCGATGGGATGGTCGGTGACGAAGGTGGGCTGGATCAGATGCTCTTCCGCGTATTCCTCGAAGAACAGGCTGAGGATATCGCCCTTCTTGTGCCTGTCCTCAAATTCAACGTGGTGCTCTTTGGCGATCGCCTTAGCCTCCTCGTCGGTCTTGATCTCATTGAAGTCCACGCCCGCGTACTTCTTGACGGCGTCGAGCATGGTGATGCGCTCAAAGGGCTTGCCGAGATCCATCTCCACGCCGTTGTAGGTGATGACGGTAGTGCCGAGAACCTCCTGCGCCACATGACGGTAGAGTCTTTCGGTGAGATCCATCATGCCGTTGTAGTCTGTGTACGCCTGATACAGCTCCATCAGAGTGAACTCGGGGTTGTGACGGGTGTCAACACCCTCGTTGCGGAACACTCTGCCGATCTCATACACGCGCTCGAGTCCGCCGACAATCAGTCTCTTGAGGTAAAGCTCCAGAGAGATGCGCAGCTTGAATTCCTCGTCCAGCGCGTTGGAGTGGGTGAAGAACGGTCTTGCCGCCGCACCGCCCGCATTTGCGACGAGCATGGGAGTCTCGACCTCGATGAAGTCCTGCGCGTCGAGGAAGCGGCGGATGCTTGCGATGATCTTGGAGCGCTTCACAAAGGTGTCGCGCACCTCGGGGCTCATAATCAGGTCAACATAGCGCTGACGGTAACGGATGTCGGTGTTGGTGAGGCCGTGATACTTTTCGGGCAGCGGCTTGAGCGACTTGGAAAGCAGTCTGACTGCGGTCGCGTGAATGGAGATTTCCCCCATCTGCGTGCGGAACACATAGCCCTTGACCTCTACGATATCGCCGATATCCCACTTTTTGAGGAAGCCGTACTCCTCCTCGCCGAGGTCGTCAAACTTGGCGAAAATCTGAATCTTGCCCGTTTTGTCGTGCAGATCGAGGAAGGATACTTTGCCCTTGCCGCGCTTGGACATGATCCTGCCCGCGACGCAGACGTTCTTGTTTTCATATTCCTCGAAGTTTTCCTTTACGGTTGCGGTGTATACATCACGATCGCTGGTGGTGATGACAAAGGGATCTCTGCCCGCGTCACGAAGCGCCTGCAGCTTGTCATATCTGACGCGGATCACATCGCTTGTCTGGCCCTGCTGTGGCTTGTTACCCATTTTCTCTACTTCCTTTATTGCTAAACTATTTGACTTACTTTGAAATCTCAAGAATCTTGAGGGGGAGAATGCCGCCCGGTGTTTCTACCTCCACCACGTCGCCGACGCTTTTGTCCATCAGCGCCGCGCCGACAGGGCTTTCATCGGAGATCTTGCCCTCTCTCGGATTCGTTTCGTTGGAGCCGGAACCGACGATGGTGAACACCTTCTGTGCGCCTGTTTCGAGCATCTCTACAGTTACCACAGAGGTGAGGTGAACTCTTTCGTTGGAAACCTCGGATTCGTCGATGATGACAGCGGTCTTGAGAATTGCCTCGATCGTGGTGATCCTTGCTTCCATGATCGCCTGTTCGTTCTTGGCGTCGTCATACTCGCTGTTCTCGGAGAGGTCGCCGTAGGAACGCGCGACCTTGATTTTTTCGGCGATTTCTTTTCTTTTGACGTTTTGTAAAAATTCAAGCTCTTCTTCCAGCTTTTTATGGCCTTCGGCGGTGAGCATTGTCGGTTTTGATGCCATACAAATACTTCCTTTCAATTGAAAATCTATTTTGTTACACACTCATTTAATTATATGACTTTTTCGCTCGAATGTCAAGAAGATTGCTCAGGGATTTGACGGTCTGGGCGCCTGTTTTTCCGTTGCAGCTCAAGGGAACGATGGTGCCCAGCTCATACTGCGCGCCGAGTGTGTAGAGCGCGGAGCAAAAATACTCCTCGCTCAGCTCCGGGGGCTTTATATCGGCAAAGCCGTTAGGCATACGGAAGCTGTAGGAAAAATAGATTTCTCCGTTCAGAGGCGCGTCAGGCTCTCCCACGGTGAGAACGGTCGCCGAGGGATTGAGCGGCATCGTCTCGTGGATCCGTGCGGGCGCGATAATAAAGTCGCACTTCTCCAGCTCCGCGAGATTCTTTGTCAGATTGACCGCCGCTCCCAGCTCCTCCAGCGCTCTTTCCCTCGCAAGCTGATAGAGAGGATAGTTCTGTGTGATAATGACGGGATCCACACAGAATTCCAGTGCCTGCGGCAAAAAATCCGCCGCCGCGGCGCACGGATCGTATATTCCTATCCGCAGCTCCTCACTGCGGCAGCATTCCCGCAGCGTTTCCAGCGCCATATTGACGCAGAGACGCGCGGAGAAGGAGGCGGACTGAAAGCGGTGGTAGCCGCTGCCGTGAGGAAATACCAGTTTGTCGGAGCAGAGAAGCCGGTCGCGCTGGGTACCGACTACCTTGTCGGTGCGGTCAAGTCTCACCTCACCGCTGTAGCTGACGTATGTAATATGCTTGAGACTCACGCCGCGCGAGCGCTGTATCTGCACCTCGATCTTATCGTGTCTGAATCTGTTGGCGAACCCCTTGACGCCTGCCGCACGCGGCGGCAGCTTTACGCTGAATGCCGTTAACATAAATAACCTCCGCACATAATTTTTACCATTATATGCGGAGGTTGGTGTGATTATTCCCCCGCGTCGCTGTTCGCGAACTGGGAGTGATAGAGGTTGTAGTAGAAGCCGTGCTGACGGAGCAGCTCCTCGTGGCTGCCCTGCTCGATGATATTGCCGTCCTTCAGCACAAGGATGACGTCGCTCTCCTTGATGGTGGAGAGGCGGTGGGCGACAACAAAGCTCGTTCTGCCCTTCATCATCTTGGTGAAGGCTTTTTGCACGCGGATTTCGGTGAGTGTATCGATGGAGGAGGTCGCCTCGTCGAGAATCAGCACCGAGGGATCGGTGAGCATCGTCCGCGCGATACAGAGCAGCTGCTTCTGTCCCTGACTGAGGTTGCCGCCGCCCTCGCTGATTACCGTCTGATAGCCCTTTGGCATCTTGCGGATGAAGCTGTGGGCGTGGGCGGATTTCGCCGCCGCGATGACGTCCTCATCGGTGGCGTCGGCGTTGCCGTAGCGCAGGTTTTCCATGATGGTTCCCTCAAAGAGCCAGCTGTCCTGCAGTACCATACCGTAGCAGCGGCGCAGCGCGTCGCGCTTCATATCGCGGATATCGGTTCCGTCGAGATAGATGCCGCCCTCGTTGATCTCATAGAACCGCATGAGCAGGTTGATCAGGGTGGTTTTGCCGCAGCCCGTGGGGCCGACGATCGCGACGTGGCAGCCGCTCGGCACACTGAGGGAAAAGTGACGGATCAGCGGTTTTTCGGGAACATAGGAGAAGCTGATGTCACGGATCTCCACGTTGCCGCGCACGCTGCGCGTGTCGCTGATTTTGTCGTCGTCGGGGATTTCGTCCTTTTCTCCGAGGACCTCAAATACACGGTCGGCAGCGGCAAGGCCTGTCTGCAATTGTGTGAGAACGCCCGTCACCTCATTAAAGGGCTTGGTGTACTGGTTGGCGTAGGTGAGGAAGCAGGACAGACCGCCGATGGTCAGTCCGCCCGAGAGCACGGTCAGGGCGCCGAAAACAGCGACCGCCGCGTAGACCAGAGCATTGACGAAGCGCGTGCTCGGATTGGCGAGAGCGCCCGCGAACTGCGCCTTGAAGCCGACGTCGTAGAGTGTTTGGTTCAGCTCCTCGAAATCTCCGTAGGCGCGCTCCTCATAGGAAAACGCCTTGACGATGCGCTGATTGCCGACGTGCTCCTCCACGTAGGATGAGATGTCGCCCTGCAGAAGCTGCTGCTCGGTAAAGCGCCTGTGGGTGAGTCTGCCGATAAACGCCGCCAGAAAGAGCGACAGGGGCGTGAGGACAAAGACCGCGATGGCGATGCGCCAGTCGATGACGAGCATGAAAATCAGCGTGCCGACGATGGTGACGACGCCCGAAAAGAGCTGTAGGCAAATTTGAGTAAGACCGTCGCCCACCGCGTCCACATCATTAATGACGCGGCTGATGAGATCGCCGTGGGCGTGGGTGTCGATGTAGGAGAGGGGAACGGTATTGAGCTTGCGGAAGATGTCGCGCCGCAGATCTCTGACGATGCGGAAGCTGATGACATTGACGAGGCAGTTCATCAGCCACTGACAGACGGACACGCCGACGATCGCCGCGGCGATATAGAGAATAATGCGGAGAACCGCGTCAAAATAGACCTTGCCGCGGTCGATGATATTATCCACCGCCTGACCGACGAGGACGGGAATCAGCAGTGTGAGGGAGATGCTGACCACCGCGCTGAGCAGCGCGAGAGCAAGCAGGCCGCGGTGCGGCGCCAGTCGGTGAAACAGCTTGGAAACGGAGGTGTTTTTCTTTTTCATGACTTCACCTCCGTTTCGCTGAGCTGTGAGAGACAGATGTCGCGGTAGACCTCACAGGTTTCGAGAAGCTCACTGTGCTTTCCCGCGCCTGCCAGGCGTCCGTCGCTGAGGACGAGAATCAAGTCGGCGTCCTTGATGGTGGAGCAGCGCTGCGTGACGATCAGTACTGTCATGTTCTCGGTGTTCCTTCGCAAGGCCTGCCGCAGCGCCGCGTCCGTCGCGAAGTCGAGAGCGGAAAAGCTGTCGTCAAGCATCAGGATCTCCGGATTGCCGACCACCGCGCGCGCGATACAAAGCCGCTGTCGCTGGCCGCCGCTGAAATTTCTGCCGCCCTGTTCCACGCGGCTGTCAAGTCCCGCAGGGAGAGCGGATACAAAGTCATAAGCCTGCGCGATTTTGAGCGCGCGGATGATTTCCTCGTCCGAAGCGCCCCCGGCGCGCCATTTCATGTTCTCGCGGATGGTGCCGCTGAACAGCACGCTCTGCTGCGGCACGATACCGAACTGACTTCGCAGCTGACGGAAGGGATAGCAGCGCACGTCCGCGCCGTCCACCAGCACCTCGCCCTGCGTGACGTCGTAAAAGCGCGGGATCATATTCAGGAGCGTCGATTTGCCCGCGCCCGTTCCGCCGATGATGCCGACTGTCTGACCTGCCATGACGGAGAAGCTGATATCCGTCAGCTCGTCGTCACCGTCGTTCATGTAGTTGAAGCTGACATGGCGGAACTCGATCTTGGGCGTGTTCCTGTCATTCGTCAGCGTGATTTCCTCTGTGGTGTTTTCCGTGACGCTCGGCTGCGTTTCAAATACCTCGTTGATGCGCTTTGCGCACGCGCTGGATTTGGTCATCAGAATCATCAGGTTCGCGACGACGACCATTGCCAGCAAAATCTGCGTCATATAGCTGACCATCGCGACGATGTCGCCCGTTTTCATGTTTCCGATGCTGACGTTGACCGCGCCGAACCAGATGATCGCGATGATGGCGGTGTTCGTCACCGCGTAGGTGACGGGACTGAGCAGCGCTGAGAGCCTGCTCACGCGGATGGAGGTTTTCGTCAGATCCTCTGTTGCGGTGTCAATGCGCTCTTTTTCGCTCCGCTGCTTGGAGAACGCGCGTATCACGCGGTTGCCTGAGAGGTTTTCGCGGGAGAGCAAGCCGATTTTGTCGAGTTTTTTCTGCACCGCCGAATAAATCGGTATGCACTTCGTCGTTATCAGCCACAGCGACAGACCGATGAGCAGCGCGGCCGCGAAGAAGATCAGAGACATTTTCAGGTTGATGGACATTGCCATGACCAGTGAGCCGATGATGATAAACGGCGCGCGGGTCAGCAGCCGGATGCACATGGCAATACTCTGCTGCACCTGGTTGGTGTCATTTGTGATGCGTGTGATCAGGGAGGGCGTGCCCAGCTTGTCCAGCTCCGCGTGCGAGAGACTGTTGATATGTTGAAACAGCGCGCTGCGGATTTTTGTGCCTGCTCCCTGGGAAGCCTTTGAGGCGAAATACTGGCAGAACAGCGCGCTCGTGAGACCTGACGCGGCGAGCAGCACCATCAGGCCGCCCATGCGCAGAACGTATCCCGCGTCGTGCAGTCCGTTGATTCCCACGTCGATGATATTTGCCATCACCAGCGGAACCAGAAGCTCCAGTATCGCTTCGAACAGCTTGCACAGAGGTCCGATGATCACCTCTTTTTTGTAGTCGGCTAAGAACCGACGCAGTTTCAGCATGATGTTGTTCCTCCTCTTTCCCAGAATACTTTTATTATACACGATGTGGCGCGGTTGTTCAACAAAAAAGCAGGCAGCTTTCACTGCCTGCTGAGAAAAATGTACCGTGCTGTTAGATGATGATCGACTTGCCGTCCATTTCGGCGGGCTGCTCAAGACCCATGATTCTGAGCATGGTCGGAGCGATGTCCGCGAGCACGCCGCCCTCGCGCAGCTGGCAGTCATAGCCAATCACGCAGAAGGGAACGGGGTTGGTGGTGTGAGCCGTAAAGGGCTCGCCGTTCTCGTCGATCATTTTGTCGGCGTTGCCGTGATCGGCGGTGATCAGCGCCGTGCCGCCCATCTCAAGAACCGCGTTGACGACCTTGCCTACACAGGTGTCAACCGCCTCGACCGCCTTGACAGCCGCCTCGAACACGCCTGTGTGGCCGACCATGTCGCAGTTTGCGAAGTTGAGGATGATCATGTCATAGGTGCCGCTCTTGATGGCGGGAACGAGCTTGTCGGTGACCTCGTAGGCGCTCATTTCGGGCTGGAGGTCATAGGTCGCGACGGAGGGAGACTTGACAAGGATCCTGTCCTCGCCCTCGTAGACCTTTTCTACGCCGCCGTTGAAGAAGAAGGTTACGTGCGCGTATTTCTCGGTTTCGGCGATGCGCAGCTGCTTCATGCCGAGGCTCGAAATGTACTCGCCCATGGTGTTCACGAGCTTCTGGGGCTTGAAGGCGATCTCTACGTTGGGCATGGTCGCGTCATACTGCGTCATGCAGACGTAGTTGAGGGGGAAGAAGCCGTTTCTTCTCTCAAAGCCCTTGAAGTCGGGATCCACAAAGGTTCTGGTGATCTCCCGCGCTCTGTCGGGGCGGAAGTTGTAGAAGATGACGCTGTCGTTTGCCTTGACAGCCTCGCCGCCCTCTACGACGCAGGGGATCACGAATTCGTCGGTCACGCCGTTCGCGTAGGAGTCCTTGACCGCGCAGACAGGGCACTTCGCCTCGACGCCCTCGCGGTAAACCATGGCGGCATAAGCCTTTTCCACGCGCTCCCAGCGGTTATCTCTGTCCATGGCGTAGTATCTGCCCATGACGGTGGCAATTTTGCCCACGCCGATTTTTTCCAGCTCCTTCACGCAGTCCTCAATATACTCCGCCGCGCTGGAGGGGGGCACGTCACGGCCGTCAAGAAAGGCGTGGATGTATACCTTTTTCAGACCCTTTTTCTTGGCAAGCTCCACGATGCCGTAGAGGTGGGTAATATGGCTGTGGACGCCGCCGGGGGAGAGAAGTCCCATCAGGTGCAGGGCGCTGTCGTTTTCGAGCGCCTTGTCCATTGCCGCGACAATCGCCTCGTTGTCCTTGAGCTTGTCATCGTTGATGGTTTTTGTGATTCTGGTCAGCTCCTGATAAACGATCCGGCCCGCGCCGATGTTGGTGTGGCCAACCTCGGAGTTGCCCATCTGACCGTCGGGAAGACCTACGTCCATGCCCGAAGCGCCGATCTGAGTGAGGGGATTCTCGCTGAAGAACTTGTCGATGTTCGGGGTGTTGGCGGCGAGAATGGCGTTCGCCTTTTCCTCGCCCTTTTTGCCCACGCCGAAGCCGTCAAGAATCATTAAAATCAAAGGTTTTTTCATGGTGAAAAACCCCTTTCCTTGTCAAATTATTTGCTGGCTGCCTTTACGATAGCGGCAAATTTCTCCGCTACGAGGGAGGCGCCGCCGATCAGACCGCCGTCAACGTTGGTTTTGGAGAGAAGCTCGTCGGCGTTGCCGTCATTCATGGAGCCGCCGTACTGGATGGTGACCGCGTCAGCCGCGTCCTGATTGTAGAGCTTCGCGAGCTGCGCTCTGATGAAGGCGCAAACCTCCTCCGCCTGGTCGGAGGTAGCGGTCTTGCCGGTGCCGATCGCCCAAACAGGCTCGTAAGCGATAACAACGTTCTTGAGTTCTTCCTCGGTAACGTCCCAGAGGTCGAGCTTGATCTGTCTCGCGATGACCTCCTCGGTGATGTCACACTCGCGCTCCCAGAGAAGCTCGCCGACACATACGATGGGCTTGAGGCCTGCCGCGAGAGCCGCTTTGGTTCTCTTGTTGACGGTTTCATCGGTCTCGCCGAAGTACTGTCTGCGCTCGGAGTGGCCGAGAACAACGTACTCAACGCCGATTTCCTTGAGCATACCGGTGGAAATTTCACCGGTGAAGGCGCCGCTTGCCGCCCAGTGGCAGTTTTCCGCGCCGATCTTCACGTTGGTGCCCGCGGTCGCCTCGATCGCGGTGGCAAGGTCTACATAGGGAACGCAGGCGATAACCTCACAGTCAGCGTCCTTTACGAGGGGAACGATCTGCTCGAGAAGCGCTTTCGCTTCCTTGGGAGTCTTGTTCATTTTCCAGTTGCCCGCGATGATTGCTTTTCTCTTGGCTTTATCCATAATGATTCAATCCTTTCTTATAAATTCGGGCGGATATAAAATCCGCCCTTTTTCTGTTGTGTTATTGTGTGACGTTCGGGTAACGGCGTCAAAAACGGGAAAACACCTCTGACAGTCCTCCGTCCGTCACGGAAACGTGCCGTTGGGCGCTTATTTGTCTGCGATAACCGCGATGCCGGGGAGGGTCTTGCCTTCGAGGTACTCGAGGGAAGCGCCGCCGCCTGTGGAGATGTGGCTCATCTTGTCAGCGAAGCCGAGCTGGATAACAGCCGCAGCGGAGTCGCCGCCGCCGATGATGGTGGTAGCGTCGGTCTCAGCGAGAGCCTTGGCAACCGCG
>ONSE01000191.1 GCA_900320415.1 uncultured Eubacteriales bacterium | reverse complement strand
GCACGGAATCTTCACGGCATCATCTTGCCAAATCTCCTTGAAATACGTCAGTATTCCTGCGGAGCTTTGACAATATTCCGCCATAAATCTTCCGCGCTTCTGCACGACATTGAATTAGTAGAGATTCCCTTTACTTTTTCGCCTTGATTTTCTTTTCCTCACCGCGCAGCAGTCTGCCGATGTTTTCCTTGTGCTTTACCGTGACAAAAACGCCGATGATGAGCGCGGCAACGGTGGATAAAACCACGTAGCTGAGATAGTAGCCGCTGCCGTTGAGGTAATCAAACACAAAGGTCGCAAGGAAGGTGTAGGGACCGTAAAGCACCGCGCCCGTGATGCTGCCGAGCGAGATGATTTTTGAAATCAGGAACACAATCAAAAATGTGCCGAGGATCATCAGGAACACGCGCCAGTCCTCGGTGAGCATGAGCGCCGCTGAGGAGACAACACCCTTGCCGCCCTTGAAATGGAAGTAGAGCGGATAGGAGTGACCGATGATACAGAAGATACCGGCGATGTATTTGCCGAGGTTCACCACCTGCGCGGAAAGCGCCGCCTGCTGGTCGCCGTAGTGATGATTGACCATCAGGGTGAAAAGCAGGCCGCCCAGCAGCACCGCGATCACGCACTTGAGCGCGTCGCAGACAATGGTGATGATCGCGGGGATCTTGCCCACGGAACGCAGCACATTCGTAAAGCCCGCGTTGCCGCTGCCCATGTCGCGGATGTCCTTCTTGCCCTTTGTGGCGATTCTCGTGACGATCACCGCCGGATTGACGCTGCCCAGCAGATAGGCAACCGCCGCGACAATCAAAAACAACCACCAGTAAGCAGGCAGAAGCGTCAGAATTTCGTTGAGATAGGCGTCCATTATTTTTCTCCCCTTTCACGGATAATCATGCGTATTGGCGTGCCCTCCATACCGAACGCCTCACGGATCCGGTTTTCGAGGTATCTTTGGTAGGAAAAGTGGAACAGCTCCGCGTCGTTGCAGAAGAATACAAAGGTCGGGGGTTTGACGCCCGCCTGCGTCATATAGAAGATTTTCAGCCTTCTGCCCTTATCGGAGGGAGGCTGCACACGGGTAGTCGCCTGCGCGAGGAGCTCGTTGAGCATTCCCGTGCGGATGCGGAGACTCGCGTTTTCATTCGCCGCGACGATCGCCTCAAAAAGCCTGTCAAGCCGCTGTCCCGTCTTTGCTGAGATGAACACCTGCGGCGCGTAGGACATGAACGCGAAATCCGCGTCCAGCTTTTTACGGAACTCCTGCATGGTCTTGTCGTTCTTCTCGATCGCGTCCCACTTGTTGACCGCTAAGATACAGGCCTTGCCCGCCTCATGCGCGAGACCTGCCACCTTTGTATCCTGCTCGGTCACGCCCTCGGTGGCGTCAATCATGATCACGCAGACGTCGCTGCGCTCGATCGCCATCTTGGCGCGGAGGATGCTGTATTTCTCAATATCGTCATATATTTTGCTCTGGCGCCGCAGTCCCGCGGTATCGGTAAAGTTGAATTTGCCGTAATCGTTCTCCACCAGCGTATCGATCGAGTCGCGCGTGGTGCCGGCGATATCGGACACAATGCAGCGCTCGGAGCGCGTGATGGTGTTGACCAGCGAGGACTTGCCCGCGTTCGGCTTGCCGATGACCGCGACGTTGATCACGGTATCGTCCTCCTCCCCCGTCTCTTCAAAGTTCAGATAGGAGAATACCTCGTCGAGCAGATCGCCCGTGCCGTGGCCGTGTACGGCGGAAACCTGCACCGGCTCACCCAGTCCGAGATTGTAGAATTCGTAGAACTCCATCGACGGCTCGCCCACGGAGTCGCACTTGTTGACGCAGAGAACTATCGGCTTGCCCGATTTCTGAAGCATCTGCGCCACGTCCATGTCCGTTGCCACCATGCCGCTCTTGCAGTCAGTGACGAGGATGATCACGGAGGCGGTATCAATCGCGAGCTGTGCCTGCCGGCGCATCTGCGTGAGAATGATATCGTCGCTTTTCGGCTCGATGCCGCCCGTATCGACAACAAAGGCGGTCTTGCCGCACCACTCGATCTCGCCGTAGATGCGGTCACGCGTCACACCCGGGGTATCGTCCACGATCGAGAGCCGCTGTCCGATCAGTTTATTGAAAAGTGTTGATTTGCCGACATTCGGTCTGCCAACAATCGCGATCACCGGCTTGTTCATCCCATCAACTCCTTCTTTTTTTACTAAAGGGAACCTCTAAAATTTCCTTACCGCGCATAAGCACGGAATCTTCACGGCATAATCTTCCGCACTTCTGCACGACATTGAATGATTAGAGATTCCCTAAAGGGAACCTCTAAAAACGCCTTACCGCACAAAAGCACGACACCGGATCATCAAAGTATCCCTAACAAGACAAAAGGGCGAACAGAAGTATATGCTCCTGTCGCCCGTCGTTTCTTGAAAATTACGCTTCTTTCTTAACAACAACCTGTCTGCCGTTGTACATACCGCAGTTCGTGCAAGCTCTGTGAGAAGCTGTCAGTTCACCGCAGTTGGGGCAAGTTGTCAAAGCGGGAGCGTTGAGCTTCCATACAGTTGAACGTCTTGAGCTCTTTCTTGCGTGTGATGTTTTTCTCTTGGGTACTGCCATTCCAAAGACCTCCTTATATGTTGTTACTCTTCCATAAGCTGTTTCAGAATTTCCAGCCTCGGGTCAGCTGACTGCCTGTCGCAGCCGCACTCGCCTTCGTTAAGATCCGCTCCGCACTGAGGACACAGTCCTCTGCAGTCCTGCGCGCAGAGAAACTTCTGCGGGTAGGAAAGAATAATGTCGGAGATGACAACCTCGTCCAGCTCCAAGGTGAAATCGGGAGTTTCAATATAATCGTCGTTTGTCTCGTCCACCAGCGTCTGCACCAGCCTGTGCGAATAGCGCTCGCGCGCGGTACCGCTGACTTCTTTTCCGCAGCGGTCACAGGGGCGTCGGTAGGAAAACTCACAGTCCAGAGTGAGAGTGACAAGACTTGCGCGGTTCACCGCCTTGGCGGCGACGCTGACGGGGGAAGTGAATGGAAAAATCCCGTCTATGGAGATGTCGGTGATGTCAAGCTCATATCGCACCTCACTGCTCTCGCCGTCTGCGAGGAACACGGATTTCAATTCGAAAAGCATACACTCACCTCAAAACCGCAGCAACGCATATTAAAACGCTGTTTATTATTATACAAAAGGTTTGCCTCTTTGTCAACTGAAAAAACAGATATTTTTGCATTTTTCCGCGCGTTTTTTTGGCGCAAACGCCTTGTTTTTTCCTGTTCGGAAAAAAGCGGCGCGGATAAACCGCGCCGCACAGCACTGCGAATCAAACTCTCTCGCAAACCGCGTTGATGGAGTCGGGGATATCCGCCTCGTCCGCGGAAATCAGCAGAACGATATTGGTGGAGGTAGCCTCCGAAAGCGCCTGCAGCTTCTTCGTGAAGGACTCCAGACCCGCAATCGCCTCGGGAGCGATCTTGAAGGTGGAATCAACGAGAATATCCGTCACGTCGTAGTTGCCCGCGCAGATACCGCTGATGAAGCCGTAAAGCATATCATAACCATAGATGGTGTACTGCTCTGTGTCAATCAGTCTCGCCTTGTGTGTAACGTCGTATGTGAGCTTCGCGCCCTTCTCGATGACAACAACGTTGCCGGAGGAAGCCGCTACCGCAGCGTCAGCGCGCTCAATGAGTTTTTTTGTTTTTCCTGATCCTTTTTTACCGATTAATAAAGTAACCATAGTAAAAACCTCCTGTATTTTATACGTATTTGTACGGAAACCGCTGCATTGAATTACTTCAGTCTTGCTTCCAGCTCCGCCTTCTGATCCTCGTAGCCGGGCTTGCCGAGGAGAGCGAACATATTCTTCTTGTAGCTCTCAACGCCGGGCTGGTTGAAGGGGTTCACGCCGAGCATATAGCCCGAAATCGCGCACGCCTTCTCGAAGAAGTAAATCAGATAGCCGAGCTCTGTTTCGTTCATCTCGGGAACGTTGATGACCACGTTGGGAACGCCGCCGTCATTATGCGCCAGTACGGTGCCCTCGAACGCCTTGCGGTTAACAAAGCCCATGGTCTTGCCCGCGAGGAAGTTGAGTCCGTCCACGTTAGTGGGATCAGTGCCGAGAGTTACCTCCCTGCGGCACTTGTCAAAGAGGACAACGGTCTCAAACATGGTGCGTCTGCCGTCCTGAATATACTGACCCAGAGAATGCAGGTCTGTCGAGAAGATCACGCTGGCAGGGAAAATACCCTTGTTATCCTTGCCCTCGCTCTCGCCGTAGAGCTGCTTGAACCACTCTGCCATCATGGTGTAGGCGGGTTCATAGGAAACCATAACCTCCATGGTCTTGCCCTTGCGGTAGAGAATGTTGCGGATCGCAGCGTACTTGTAGCAGTCGTTGGTCTTGACATCATCGTTGTCAAGCTCCTTCTGCGCGAGCTGCGCGCCCTGCATCAGAGCGTCGATATCCGCGCCCGAAACCGCGATGGGAAGCAGTCCTACCGCTGTGAGAACGGAGAATCTGCCGCCGACGTCATCGGGCACGACAAAGGTCTCGTAGCCTTCCTCGTCAGCCAGCGCCTTGAGGGTGCCTCTCGCCTTGTCGGTGGTGCAGTAGATGCGCTCACGGGCGCCTTCCTTGCCGTATTTCTTCTCGAGCATCTCGCGGAACACGCGGAACGCGATAGCAGGCTCGGTGGTGGTGCCCGACTTGGAAATCATGTTTACGGAAACATCCTTACCCTCGCAAAGCTCCATGATCTCAGCCAGCGCCGAGGAGCTGATGGAGTTGCCGGTGAAGAAAATCTGCGGAGTGTCCTTGCAGGTGAGATTGTAGTTCTGAGAGGTCAGAAACTCAATCGCCGCGCGGGCGCCCAGATAGGAGCCGCCGAT
Organism: uncultured Eubacteriales bacterium; assembly: GCA_900320415.1. Classification (GTDB taxonomy): domain Bacteria; phylum Bacillota; class Clostridia; order Oscillospirales; family Acutalibacteraceae; genus Ruminococcoides. The sequence goes on along the minus strand of ONSE01000191.1, from coordinate 4,105 downwards.
GCCGATAACGACGAACACGTCGGTGTCCTTCTTGATCTTCTCCGCCGCCGCCTTGATGCGGGCAAACTCCTCTTTGTCATACTCAGTGGGCAGATTGAGCCAGCCGATAAAATCGTTGCCGAGACCCGTGCCGTCGTGAAGAGCCTTATGAGCCGCCTTGACTTCAGCCGCCACGCCGTCATACTCGTGCTCGCTGATAAAATCCTTTAAGTATTGATCAGTCAACTTAGTTGCCATATACTAAATCCCTCCAATTACCTTTATTGTTTCATTATACTATAAGAGAGGATTTTTTTCAAGGCGTTTTCGGCAAATTTATAATGTTGTTAAGGAATTAAACAAACGGGCGAAAACCGGCGCGAAGGACGCTTTTTCCACGCTTTCCGCCGCGGTGATATCAAAGCATTGCGCCTCACCGCCCAGCGTACAGGCTACGGATCCCAATATTTCACCGCATTCGACAGGAGCCTGCACCGATTCGGGCAGATCAACGACGTATTCCACCTCATCGGAGCTTGCCTTGCCGGTAACGATGCTGCCCTTGATTTCACAGCTGATTGCCGTTTCGGAAGCCATGCCGCCGTCCACCGCCAGACTTTCGGGCAAATCATCGGGCAGCTTCAGCTCCCTCACGGCGTAATTCGCAAAACCGTAATCCAGAAGCGCCGCCGAATCCGCAAACCGCTGCTTTCCCGTATCGCAGCCCAGAACGACGCTGAGCAGCGTCATACCGTCGCGTTCCGCGGAAGCCGCCATGCAGCAGCCCGCGTCGTCGGTTGTGCCCGTTTTCAGTCCCGTAATGCCCTTATAGGTTTTCAGGAGCTTGTTGGTGTTGACGATCTGCGTTTCCCCTCCTCTGAGATAATCCAGCCAGATGGAGGTATAGTCGTAGATCTTCTCATGCTTCATCAGCTCTCGCGCCATCAGAGCGACGTCAAACGCCGAGGTCAGATGCCCCTCCTCATCCAGTCCGTTGCAGTTTTTGAAGGTGGTATCCCCCATGCCCAGTTCCTCCGCGCGGACGTTCATCTGCTCTACAAAGGCGTCCTCGCTGCCGCTGATATGCTCGGCAAGGGCTACCGCCGCGTCGTTGGCGGAGGCGACCACCGTCGCCTTTATCATATCGTCCGCCGACATACTCTCGCCCTCCTCGAGCCAGATGTCACTGCCCCCCATCGAGGCGGCGTGAGCGGAGGAGGTAATGGTATCGTCGAGGCGCAGCCTGCCGCTGTCCATCGCCTCAAACACCAGCAGCAGGGTCATCACCTTAGTGATAGACGCGCAGGGGCGCCGCTCGTGCGCGTTCTTCTCAAACAGGATCTTGCCCGTCCCCGCCTCCATCAGTATCGCCGAGGGAGCGGAGACGCTCTCCTCACTGAGCGCGAAAGCCGGGAAAACGGGAACGGTCAGCAGGCTCAATGCCAGAATCACGGAAATCATCGCTTTTTTCATCAAAAAAACACCTCGCTCCAGTTTATGAGCGAGGTGCGGAAAATAGACCTTGATTACTTATTTCAGGAAGGTTAATTTTCTGATGAGCAGGGGCTCAACGGACTTGTTTCTGCAAACATTGATGAAGCAGATGATCTCAACAACGCCCAGGAAGCCGAGCATAGCGGCGCCTGCGATGGGAACGATGCAGGTCCAGCTGAGAACAGCGGTGATGAAGCCGACCAGAACCTCAGCGATGGTGATCATGAGCTGCTGCTTGATATGGAAACGCAGGTAAGCAGAGTTGTCAGAGCTCTTTGCGAGGAGCGCGATGATGATGCCGATAAAGCCCAGCGCATAGATGGACAGCGCAAAAATCTTGTTGTCGTGAACCTCTTCAGGGCTGAACTCTGCAGTGTGGTCGTACTCGTTAACAGCGGGCTGTGCAACAGGAGGCTGCTGAGGAGCAATGGGCGCTCCACCCAGGTTGGTTCCGCAGTTGGTGCAGAATACCGCGTCGTCCGCCAGAGGGGCGTTACAGTTAGGACAATTTTTCATTTCAATTACTCCTTTGTTATAAAATATCTATCAAACAGACCGCATGAGCGGAGATGCCCTCCAGTCTGCCCGTAAACCCGAGTTTTTCCTCCGTGGTCGCCTTCACGCTCACACAGGAAATGTCTATGCCGCAGACGTCCGCGATATGCGCGCGCATACGGTCGATATAGCCGCGCAGCTTTGGTTTCTGCGCGATGACGGTGGAATCAATATTGACGATGCGGTAGCCGTGCGATTCCAGCACACGGACCACCTCGCGCAGCAGCTCCAGGCTGTCCGCTCCGAGGAAACGGTCGTCGGTATCGGGGAACAGCTTGCCGATATCCCCCAGCGCCGCGGCACCCAGCAGAGCGTCCGATATGGCGTGCAGCAGCACGTCCGCGTCGGAATGACCGAGCAGTCCCATGGAATAGGGAATCTCCTCGCCGCCCAGAATCAGCCTGCGGTTTTCCGCGAATTTATGTACGTCGTATCCGTGACCGATCCGCATGGAATTTCTCCTCTTTCACATTTTTCCAAAGAAAACAGTCAAACCGCGTTCCCCTTGGCTCTCTCCTTCAAAATGCTCTCCGCGATGATGACATCGATCGGAGTGGTGAGCTTGATGTTCTGCTTGCTTCCCTTGACAACGGAAACCTCGCCGCCCATATGCTCGATCAGGGAGCAGTCGTCCGTGAAATTGATCAGATTGTCGCCCGCGTTTTCCAGCGCGAAGGTATACAAATCCTTTTCAAACACCTGCGGCGTCTGCACCGCCCTGAGCTGCGAGCGCAGCGGGGTGCTCTCGATCACATTGTAACCGTCCACAATCTTGATGGTGTCGGTCACCGAGGTACCGAGCGTCGCGGCGCCTGTTTCAAAAGCCGCCTCCGTGACGCGCTCAATCTCCTCGACCGTGATCAGAGGACGCGCGCCGTCGTGAATCGCGTAGTAATTTGCCCTCGCGTCGGCAGCGTTGATGCCGTTGCGAACGCTTTCGGCGCGGCTCGCGCCGCCGGGAACGAGCTTGGTCACCTTGGTGATGCCGTCCTCGTCCGCGATGGCGCGGATACGCTCCATATCCTGTTCACGGCACACAATGATGATCTCCCGAATCAAATGACAGTTCTGAAAAGCGGCGAGCGTGTACTCGATCGCGGGCTTGCCCAGCAGCGGAATAAACTGCTTGCTGTCCGCGATTCCCATGCGTACGGAACCGCCTGCGGCTACGATGATGGCTGAAACATAATTCGTCATAACTTCACCTGTCCTCTGTTAACACTGCGCGGTCGGCGTTTCACTCGGCGGAACCGCTGTTAAATCAAGGCTAAAGCCTGTTCCAGATCCGCGATCAGGTCGTCGGCGTTCTCCAGACCGACCGAAAGACGGATCAAATCAGGGGCAACACCCGCCTCGAGCAGCTGCTGCTCGGAGAGCTGACGATGCGTGTGGCTGGCGGGATGCAGCAGGCAGGTTCTCGCGTCCGCTACGTGGGTCGCGATGGTCGCGAGCTTGAGGGCGTCCATAAACTGAACCGCCTTGTCTCTGCCGCCCTTGACCGCGAACGCCATAACGCCGCAGGAGCCCTTCGGCAGATACTTCTGCGCCAGCTCGTGGTATTTATCTCCCTCCAGATCGGGATAGTTGATCCACGCGACCTTCTCGTGGCTGCTGAGGAACTTCGCGACTTTGAGGGCGTTGGAACAGTGTCTGTCCATACGGACGTGCAGACTCTCCAGACCGTTGTTCAGATAGAACGCGTTCTGGGGGGACTGAATGGAGCCGAGGTCGCGCATGAGCTGGGAGGTCGCCTTGGTGATGTAGCCCAGCTTGCCGAACTTCTCGGCGTAAACAAGACCGTGATAGCTCTCGTCGGGAGTCGTCAGACCGGGGAACTTGTCCGCGTGAGCCATCCAGTCAAAGTTGCCGCTGTCGATGATCGCGCCGCCGACGCTGATGGCGTGACCGTCCATGTACTTGGTGGTGGAGTGTGTCACGATGTCCGCGCCGAACTCGATCGGGCGGCAGTTGACGGGCGTCGCGAAGGTGTTGTCCACGATGAGGGGCACACCGTGGGAATGCGCGAGACGCGCGAACTTCTCAATGTCGAGAACGGATACGGTGGGGTTGGTGATGG
>ONSE01000047.1 GCA_900320415.1 uncultured Eubacteriales bacterium | reverse complement strand
GAGGCTGCCCATGCCGCGGTATACCTTGAACTGTCTGCCCTGATAGATTTCCTTCTCTCCGGGGCTTTCCTCACAGCCTGCCACGAGGGAGCCGACCATGACGACGCTGCCGCCCGCCGCAAGAGCCTTGACGATGTCGCCGCTGTACTTGATGCCGCCGTCAGCGATGACGGGGATGCCGTACTTGGAAGCCTCGCAGGCAGCGTCATAAATCGCGGTGACCTGCGGAACACCGATACCCGCGACGATACGGGTGGTGCAGATGGAGCCGGGGCCGATACCGACCTTGACGGCGTCCGCGCCGGCGGCGATCAGCGCCTTCGCCGCCTCGGCGGTAGCGATATTGCCCGCCACGAGGGGGAGGTTGGGATATGCCTTCTTGACCTTTGCCACGGAGTTGACCACATTGGAGTTGTGGCCGTGCGCGGAATCGAGGACAACAACGTCAACGCCCGCCTCAATGAGGGCGGCAACTCTGTCGAGAACGTCAACGGTCGCGCCGATAGCCGCGCCGCAGAGGAGTCTGCCCTTGTCGTCGCGCGCGGAGTTGGGATACTGCACGCTCTTCTCAATATCCTTGATGGTGATCAGACCCTTGAGGGTGCCGTCGCTTCCGACGATCGGGAGCTTCTCGATTTTATGCTCGCGGAGGATTTGCTGAGCCTGGAGCAGGGTAGTGCCGACGGGAGCGGTAATCAGATTTTCCTGCGTCATAACGGTGGAGATCGGCTGCGCGTAGTCCGCCGCCGTCATAAAGCGCATATCGCGGTTGGTGATGATACCGATCAGCTTGCCGTCGCGGCAGATGGGAACGCCCGAGATCTTGTACTTGCCCATCAGGTCGTCCGCGTCCTTGACGGTATTTTCGGGAGAGAGGAAAAACGGGTTGACGATAACGCCGTTCTCGCTTCTCTTGACACGGTCAACCATGTCCGACTGTCTCTCGATATCCATATTCTTGTGGATAATGCCCACGCCGCCCTCACGGGCGATGGCGATTGCCATAGCGGTCTCGGTGACGGTATCCATAGCCGCTGTCATCAGGGGAGTGTTAAGGCGAATCGTCTTGGTTAGATTGGTAGAAACATCTACGTTCTTAGGCTCTACGTCTGACTCTCCGGGAATCAGAAGGACGTCGTCAAAGGTCAGTCCCTCTTTGCCGAATTTTTCGTTGAAATTGGTATTCAGCATACTTCTCCTCCATTCTAAAACTTAGTATACCCAATATTATAACAAACAAAAAAAGGATTGGCAACCACATTTTTGCAAAATTCCAGTATTTTTGAGGATTTTCGCGATATTGACATTTTCGCCCGAACATATTACAATAATTATCATAAATCCATCAAATCAACCGAGGTAATATTATGAAACGATTTCAAAGAATACTGACACTTGCCGTTGCCGCCGCGATGACGCTGACGCTTGCCGCCTGTCAGGGCGGCAGCTCCTCACAGGCGCCGACAGGAGAAGCGGCGACCTCTGCCGCCGCGGAGGAAGCCTCCGCTTCCGAAATGGCGGTCAAGACCGACCTGAGCAAGCTGCACGCCGTGGACTACGACGGCGACGAGTTCGCGGGCGCGTGGAGGATCACCGAGGGCACGGGAGAGCAGTTCAAGAATTTTTCCTTTGTATTTGACGGCAGCGTCAACGCCTACCTTGTGGTCGGCTCGATGGCGTACTGCGGCAAGTACGAGCTGAACACGGAAGAGAAGATTTTCGGCACGCAGCAGGCGTTCGGACTCAACGGCACCTATCACTACGAGTTTTCCGAGGACAAGAACACCGTCAGCCTCACCAACACCGAGACCAACGACCTGACCGTGATGCAGAAGCAGGTATCCTTCACCTTCATTCCCAAGGCGGAGGCGGAGTTTGAGATCGACGAGGCGCTGCTCGGCGCGTGGAAGGACGACAGCGGCGGCTACCTCTATTTTGAGGACAACGGCATTATGTACGACGCCCAGAAGGCGCTGAGCTTCACGTTCTACACCTACTCCGCGGGGGACGGCAAGGTTGAGGCGACCTACTACACGACAAAGGCGGAGGAGATCACCTCCACCTACAAGGTAGAGGGCGACAGGCTGACCTACAACGACTACCCCTACACACGCATCTCCGCCGACGAGCTGGAGTAATATCAGGGCGAAGGGTTGTAGTTATTTGCGCCTGATTGCACATTTTCTCACAAAACCACTTGCATTATCCGTAAAAATATAGTAAAATTATCTCAGATTGTTTTCAACATTTTTTACGAGAGGTGCTTGTATGTCACAGGAATACAAAATCAGAACCAAAAACAAAAATGTGTTTCTCCGCGTAAAGAAGGGACACTTTGCCACCATGCACAGCCACACCAACTACTACGTGGATGTCACCACGCAGAAAACCCGTCTTTCCGAGGCAGAGGCGGTTGCGAAGGAGATGGTCACCGCCTACCGATCCTCCACGATCGTGGACACGATCATCTGCCTGGACGGCACCGAGGTCATCGGCGCCTGCATGGCGCGCGAGCTGACGCTGGACAACTTCGTCAACATGAACGCCCACCAGACGATATATGTCGTCACGCCCGAGTTTGTCGGCGGCGGCCAGATGATTTTCCGCGACAACCTCGCGCCGATGGTGCATAACAAGCACGTCCTGATTCTGGCGGCATCCGTCACAACGGGCAAGACCGCCCTCGCGGCGATTGACGCGCTCAATTATTACGGCGGCATGGTGGTCGGCGTGTCCGCGATCTTCGCCACCGTCAGCGAGTGCGACGGCCATCCCGTTCACTCCATCTTCAACCCCAACGACCTGGGAGATTACCAGAGCTACAAGCCGCACCGCTGCCCGATCTGCCAGCGCGGCGAAAAAATCGAGGCGCTGATCAACAGCTTCGGCTACTCCGCGCTGTAAACTTCAAGATCGAAAATAAAAAACGCGGCGCTGAATCCAAGGATTCAGCGCCGTTTGTCTGCCTTCAAGTCCGCTCCCCTGCTTGCCGGTAAACGGAAACACGGAACACCCCCGAGGGTGTTCCGTGTTTTCGTGGTGCCGGTGACCGGACTTGAACCGGTACGGTTTTTACGCCGAGGGATTTTAAGTCCCTTGTGTCTGCCTATTCCACCACACCGGCAGGTGTGATTCTACAAATTGCGCCCCTCACATCAGTAAGGGGCGTCAACTGGTGACCCGGACGGGAATTGAACCCGTGTTACCGCCGTGAAAGGGCGGTGTCTTAACCGCTTGACCACCGGGCCGTTTGGTAGCGGAAATAGGACTTGAACCTACG
>ONSE01000090.1 GCA_900320415.1 uncultured Eubacteriales bacterium | reverse complement strand
TTCCATATAGCCGTTGCACTCATAGTCGATGTACCACAGCAAGCCGTTTTGAACGACAAAATTTGTCGGGAAGTAGTCGATATTCAGTCCTGCTGCTTTCGCCAGTTCCGCCATTTCTCTGACTTGCGGAAGATACTCTGCGACGGACTCACCGTTTTTGACTAAATCAAAAATCGTTTCGCCTTCAATATATTCCTTGACAATCCGTTCATTTCCGATATCAACATAAAACATTTCCGGGATTCTGATTCCCGCATTCAACAGCCGCTGATAATCATTTCTTTCCGCTTCTATCTTGTTGCCGAAGGTGTAGTATTCGCAAGGCTCATGGTGTATCTGCTTTACAACAACGTATTTTTCACTGCACTCAGCAAGATAGGAACAACCGCCCTTGCCTTTGCCGAGCAGCCTGATAATATTATATGCCGTGCCGCCTATAGTTAATGGCTTTTTCCAATAGAATGAAAACCGATATTCTTTTTCAAATCCGATCCTTTTGTAAAACTCCGTATCGGAAATGACATACGCCTTTTTCGCACCAAGATTTTTTGCGCGGTTCAGCGCTTCAAAAATGACCGCTTTTGCTATTCCCTTGCCTCTGTACGCCGGAACAGTACATACAGGCTCGACATAAGCGTAATCGGTTTTGTCCGAGTACCACAGACAGCAATAGGAAACATATTCTTCGTCACTGTTTTTAGCTGCTATGCTGAGAGTGGGATTGAAATGCCTGCGAAATACAGGAATTTCGGGGATGATTTCTCCGTCCCTTTCAAATGCGGCTCTGTCTGTACCGTGGTCAAACCCCTGCCACAGCAGCCATTGAAAAGCATACGGCTCTTTTGTCGGGTCAAGCTGTGCAAGTGAATAATTATCAGGAAGCTGTACAGGCAGGATATTGTCAAGCCTGATGCTCATTATCGTTTCCGTTTGCTCTGCAGGTGAAAAGCCTGCCTGCTTTGCCGCTGCAATCTCCTTTGTACTTTCATTACAAATCGCAATTCCCAGGCCGTTATCATCTTTTAGCTCACGGTAAGCGTATGCGAGTATTTCAGGGTAGAGCGTTTCATATTCAGGCAGAACACCGCAAAATGACTCGCCAAAATACATATCGTAAATTGCCGCTCCGACTACTTTCTCTGAGTCCATCCAGAGTCCGATAGAATTCATCAAGCTTTTGTCAAACTCAGGATGCTCCATCATCCACTCAAACCGCGCCCAGTTCCAGTTGATATGGTTTCGGTTTTCGCGGTTCAGTTCGATCAAAAAGTCGCAGACCGCTTCATAATCTTTATTGTTATAGTTTTTTAATTTCATAGTTTCCTCATCTTATCATCTTGAACATACCCGGTCCATCCCAGTCGCAGGGACGTTCCTCAAAACCGTGTTTTCGATAAAACCCGACCGCTTCCTTTGAGCTGATCAGTTCCAGACTGACCGCCCAATCAGGCGCGATATGCTCTTTGATGTAATCCTCCAAAGCGTTCAGCAGCAACGTGCCGACACCCTTTGACTGATACTCCGGCACGACGGCAAAGTCCTTAATGTAGAACGACATACCGCCGTCGCCGATCAACCGCACCATACCGACAGCCGTATCGTTGTCATATGCTGTAAAAGTCGCAACGGTGTTTCTGAGTGCTGTTTCGACCTGCTCGATTCCTGGCGGCTCCCACCCGACTGAGGAATAAAGTCGTAAAAAAACCTCAGGTGACAATGTATTAATTCTGACTTCCATAGTGCCTCCGTTTCATTAACGCTTCATTCTTTGCTGCATGATTATCCAGTTATCCAAAAACCGCATTTGTTCTTCTGTATGGAACCAATGCTCACCGTTTTTCATGACGGTCAGGTTGGCGTGATGCTTTTCGGCGAACGTGGAAATCGTATCGTATGAGGTCAGTTCGTCACGGCTTCCGTAAAGAATATCGGTAGGAACATTCCATTCGACAGGATGATCCCTGACATAGCAGAGATATTCCCATGATAAGTCCTCACCGAAATCAGTCTGAATCACACCTTGCTGTTTCAAATCTTCCTCGGTGACTTTCGCCCAAGTCATCATATCAAGAATCAGCTTTTCCATATCGACAATCGGCGAGATGAAATATG
>ONSE01000136.1 GCA_900320415.1 uncultured Eubacteriales bacterium | reverse complement strand
GCGTGGTCATTCTGCTTGACGGGCATATCCGCGCGTTTGTCGCAGTCCCAGCGGTAGAGAGAAAACTCCCTCCGCGAGGCGGCGCAGCTGCGGCAAATGCGGATTTCATCCTTTTTGAGTGCCTGAGACACCCGCCTGATTCCGTTGACAACATTGTTTTGCGCAGGCACCACCGTATACTTTCCGTGACGGCGGATCACCTCGATAAAGCTCGCTGCGGACGGATCGACAACCACCTGTCTGATTTTTCTGCCGCCCGCCAGCGCGCGAAGCCCCTCGTAGTGTTCCTCGTCGGTTTTCTGAAAGCCCTCGGCGCGGGAATCGAAGTAATACTCATCAATCCGGTACCAGATGCCGTCCAGCCTGCCCCATAGACCGAACGACGCTGGATTGACCGTTCCGTAGTCGCAGGAAATGACATACGTGTCAAAGCTTCCCTGCGGCACATCCCAGTAATACTTTTCCTCCGCCATAAACGGATAGACAGCGCCGTAAACCGCCACCCATTTACCGCGCACAAAGCGCTCGTAGAAAACGCCCGAGTACAAAGACTCGTACCTGCGCTTGACTTCCTCGGAGAGCGAGGGATTATCGTCCATCGTGAAGTGAAGGTAGAGTGCGTTTTTGCTCTCTGTCTGCTTGATCCACTCCGTGTGGAACCAGTGCTCGGGATGCTCGGGGTTGCAGTTGAACCAAAACCGCGACCCGTCCACCGAACAGCGCGCGATTGCCTGCTCCACAAAGGAGCGCGGCATCAGCGCGACCTCGTCAAAGAGCACACCTGCCAGCGTCATGCCCTGAATCAGCGCCGCGGACGCCTCGTCCTTGCCGCCGAAGAGGTAAAAACGCTTCTGCCGTCCGCGATAGCGCACCAGCAGCAGGTTCTGCGACAGCTTTTCCTCGCAGGAAAAGCCGAGCGATTGCAGAAGCGGCAAAATCGGAGTCACCATATTGCGCCTGAGCGAACGGATGGTCTTGCCGCAGAGGGCAAAATCAGTGCCGCCGCGAAAATAGAAACTCCAGATAACGAAGGACAGCGACATACAAAAGGTCTTTCCGCTCCTCACCGCTCCGTCGCAGATGATCGCGTCCCTGCCGCAATCGGCGGAATTCTCATGCCACCAGCTCAGCACACGCAGCTGCTTTGGAGAAAAGCTCTCAATCATCGCCATCACTTCCGACGGCGCTTCTGCCGATTGCGTCGAACAGACTGTCTGCGGTACGGCTTTCCGCACTCATGGTCTCCAGCTTTTCCAACGCCTTGATGCGGTCAAAGAGCTTGATTTCCATAGCACCGTCCTTGGGACGCTTCAGCTCGGAAACCAGGAACAAATCCATTTTTCCGAGCTTCTCCCTGTCGGGCTCCTGCTCAAAGACCAGCGAGACCGCGTCGGATACGTTGCCGAATGCGAGCCGCTGATAACCTGTCGCCGCCATACAGCCGAGAAGTCTGTTCTGGATCGCAGCCAGCCGCTCCAGCTCCTGCACGACGTGTTCGCAGCAGAGCAGCTTCCGCCCTGTCCGAGCCGCGTCGGGGAACCCCGCCTCCCGCGCCGAGAGAGCCGCGTCACCTGTTTGTGCAAAACAGAGACAGAATTCTCTTTCCCGTGATGTCAGCTTGTTTTTGATAATCCCCACCTCCATGAAATAGTCGAAAGACAGAACTGTCTTCCACTACTCCTCCAAATGCTCCAAAAATTGCATAGAAGTATGCAATTTAAAATAAATTTCCCGATTTTTTTCTTTTTCGGCAAGCAGGAGCATGCAATCATCCATTTGCGCACAAAAAAATGAGGCAGCCTGTCAAACAGGCTGCCCCGAAAGGTGGTAGAACAATATGAAATTGTGTTAAATCAAATTGACTTCATCAGCTCCAGGAGCCATACATCTTTGCTCCATCGCCCTGACCGTAGGAGGTAATAACAAAGGCGCCTCCGATTTGGGTTGATGCGTCCTCGGTCTGGTTCCAGATGTTGTTCGGGTTCCAGCTGGGAGACGCGCCCTGGGGCAATCTGACGAAGAGGAGACTTGAACCGATATCTCCCGTGAACGTGACAAGAGAAGCATCGCCTGAGCCCTTGATCCAGTGACCCGTTTCGCTGCCGCTCCAAGTCCAGATGTACCAATCCTCGGTGCCGCTGGCAACTGCTGTCGCTGTCAGATAAACAGTGGGTTTGGGCGGATCGGTGGGAGCCTCGGTCGGCTTCACTGTGGTCGGCTGAACGGTGGTGGGAGTCTCGGTCGGCTTCACTGTGGTCGGCGCTTCGGTAGGCTTCTCAGTCGGCTTTTCCGTGGGCTTTTCTGTGGGCTTCGCGGTCGTCGGCTGGGTAGGAGGCGCGGGCGGCGTGGGACCGTCCACATACTTGCCTGCGTTTCCGATTCCCGTATCCATGCTCGCGGCATAGCGCTGCACCATCGTCGCATCCGTAATGGTCACGATACCGTTGCCGTCAACATCGCCCGCGATCTGCTGTGCTTCAGTTGGAGTAATGATCTCCGCCGCGATACGCTGGATCATAGTCGCGTCCACGACATTGATGTAACAATCAAAGTTTACGTCGCCGACAAGAAGCTTGGTAACGGGAACCGTAACAGGCTGGGTCGTCGGTTCGGTGGGCTTATCGGTTACGGGCTGAGTGGTGGGTTTTACGGTAGGCTTCTGCGTCGTCGGTTCTGTCGGCTTTTCTGTCGGCTTCTGAGTCGTCGGCTCAGTCGGCTTGTCAGTGACAGGCTGTGTAGGCTGCTGACCCTCACCGTAGTAGTAAACGACATTGACGGCGCCTACGCTGTACTTACCCGTCGCGTTGGCAGGCTCGATATAATCGGTTCTGCCCGCGAGAGGAGAGGTGGTGTAGCTGTCGGTCGAGCTGACCTTGGGGGCGTTCTCGATCACATCGTCGGCGATCTTCTGACCGGTCTTGGCGTCAACATGGCTGGTGATGACCTTTGTGCCGAAGGTGGTCACGCCGCTCTCAATCCATACCTCGCCGATGCAGAGGTAACCGACGTCACCGGGATCCTGCGCGGTATTGGTAGAGCCGTTGCCGTTGTGGAAGAGTGCATAAGCCTTGGGAGCGGTAAAGGTCGCGCCATACCAGTTGCTGCCCTCTGAGGACATGACCTTCGCAGAATTCCATTTGCCGTTCAGCTCAACGGTTGTGCCCGCGTCATTGGTATAATACGCATAGCAGCGGACGGTTGACCAGTTGTTGGTATTCTTATAGTGAATCTTTACGGTGTTGGAGGTAAGAGGCGTGTAGACATACTTAACGTCAACATCACCCGAGAAGGTGCCCGCAGCGTTGGCGGGGATCTTGGAGGTATCGAGCTGATAGCCCGCAATCGCGACAGGCGCGGTGCTGTAGGTCGCGCCGACCTTGTAGCGGGACTTTTCAGGCTCCGCAAGCTGCTTGCCGCTCGCGTCAACGTGGGTGACGTTCACATAGCCTGAGCCTGCGCCTGTCGTCTGATAGACGAAGGTGACCGTGTAGCTGCCGCCCGCAGCGACAGTGCCGCTGGTCTCGCCCTGTGTATCGATCAGCTCATAGTCGAAGAGCAGGTCTGCGTCGGGAGTCGCGCGGTAGGTCATGCCTGCCTTGTAGGTAGCGGTCTGGGTCTTGAGAACCTTGCCTGACTGGTCAACGTGATTGACGGTCAGGGTACCCTCGCCGTCCTTGATCACGAGATTGTTGAAGCTCGCCTTGTCAACCAGAACAGCGCTTCCCTTCGCGGGAATCGAATAGGTGTTGCCTGAAACCTCGCCGAGGCTGGTCAGACCTGCAGAGTTGCCGTTCGCCACAACAACCCATCCCGAGCCGCTGAGGTTGATCGTCCATGCCTGAGAGCCGCCGTTGACGAGGACTGCGAGCTTGTTCCATTCGCCCGCCGTGCTGTTGGAGTAGGTGTAGGCGACAACATCGCCCATTTCGGACTGGAAGCTCGGCGTCACGATAGAGGAAGCGTGGAGCGAGGAATAGTGCTTTCTGATAGCGAGCATACCTTTATAGTATGCTGCCAGACCCGACATCGTCTTAACGCGGGTCCAATCAATTGCGTTGATGGAGTCGGGAGACTTGTAGGAGTTATGGTCGCCCTGCTTGGTTCTGCCGAACTCGGAGCCGGCGGTCATGAACGGGATACCCTGAGAGGTGAGCAGAAGGGTGTAGATTTCCTTCATCTGCTGCTGGAAGTACGTATTTGTGCCCGTGTAATCGGAGGAACCGTTACTCTTGACGATCTTGTCCCACATAATCAGGTTATCGTGGGCGTCGGCATAGGAAAGCGCCTGAGCGGGGCTCTTGGGTGAAGCGGCGGAGTATACCTTTCCCTTTACGCCGCTGACGATTTTGCTTGTATTGGCGGAGGTGTTGCCCTGTACAAAGCCCTTGCCCGTGGAATCGGTATCACCCTTGATGGCGTCACGGTACTGGTCGCCGAACGCGCCGACTCTGGAATCCAGTCGGGAAATACCCGTTCCCTGCCAGCTGAAGATGGGATCGGGATTGAGGGTATCGCCGCCTGTCCACGGCTCACCGTACATGAGAACCTTCCTGCCTGTGCCGTCGGCATAGAAGCTGTCGAGGTTGCTTCTGATCTCGTTCATGGTGGTGACGTCGTGCAGACCCATCAGGTCAAAACGGAAGCCGTCGATATGATACTCATCCATCCAGTATTTGATGGACTCGATCATGAACTTGCGGTACATCTTCTTGTCGGAAGCCGTCTCGTTGCCGCAGCCCGAGCCGTTGGAGAACTTCGTGGAGGAGTTCATGCGGTAATAGTAACCGGGAACGGTCTTTTCGAAGCTGGAAGCAGTGTTGTAGGTATGGTTATATACAACGTCCATAACAACAGAGATATTTCTGTCATGGAGCGCCTGGATCATCTGCTTGAATTCCTTGATTCTGACGTTGCCGTCGTAGGGGTTCGTGGAGTAGGAACCCTCGGGAGCGTTGTAGTTCTGCGGATCATAGCCCCAGTTGCGGTTGGTGGCAGACGGAGCAGTCTCGTCTACGGACTGGAAGTCATAAACGGGCATGAGCTGGACGCAGTTGATACCCTGCTCAACGAGATAGTCAATGCCGGTGGCGATATCTCCCGCGGTGCCGTTGAGCGTCGTACCCGACTCGGTGAAGCCGAGGTACTTGCCTCTGTTGTCGTAGCTGACGCCTGAAGTCTCGGAAGCGGAGAAGTCACGCACATGCACTTCCCAAACAACCGCCTCACCCGCGTTCTGGAACACAACGTGCTTGTCGCTGTTCCATCCGTCAGGGTCGGTGGAATCGAGGTCGACGACCATCGAGCGGTTGCCGTTGACGCCGACAGCCTTGGAATAGATATCCTGCGTCTCGTTGGTCTGCCCTTTGACGCTGATGACGTAGGTATAAAACTGATTCTTGTGGTCGCCGTCCAGCGACAGGCTCCACACGCCCGTGTTGCTGTCCTTGGACATGGGATATTCACCGATGGTACCCGAGCCGGACTCACTGTCAGAGCCTGTCTTATAGAGCTTCACCTTGACGGAGGAAGCCTCGGGCGACCATGTTTTGAAGGTCGTGGCAGACGGCGAATAGGTGCTGCCGAGGTCTGGTACGTTGTACGCCTTTTCTGCGTAGTTTTCTAGATAGCTCTGGTTACTGTAACCGACAACATCATCCGAGTCGGCGACAGCGGCTGAAGCGGCAAAGCTTGCCGAGCCGATGACCATGAGCGACGCAAGCAAAAGCGACAATGGTTTCCGGAAT